>NZ_JBQCGS010000097.1:0-11937 GCF_051955415.1 Flexivirga sp. | reverse complement strand
GACCAGGGCAGCCGACGGGTCGTGGAACAGGGCATTGATCCCGAGCACTCGCATGCCGAGCCGGTACCCCATCGGTATGGCGTCGAATCGTCCGGGCCGATGTCCTACCGGACGTCGTAGCAGTGCGCGCGGGTCGGTCTGCGGGTGGGCCTGACGGTTGACCTGAACGAGCGTCCACGGACTTTCTTTTGATCCGAATCACGTTGTGGCACAATGGAATTGTCCGACCGGACCGCGGTCGCCCCTTGCCGACTTGCGCGGAGGGTGTCAAGGTGAAACCAACGTGTCGGCTCAAGAAGCGTGGTCGGCGTGGTTTCTCGTGGAAGACAAGAGCCATGCCGCACTCAGCAGTCATCAGCAGGTCCTCCTCGCAACGCACCTCGAGCGCCGAGGACATGCTCCGCAAGGCACAACATTCCAACCGCGCCACCGCCGCCCGGTTGCGTCACGAGGTCGTGCTCGACCATGTGGCACTGGCGACCTCGATCGCCCACCGCTACGACCACCGCGGCCTGGAACGACAGGATCTGGAGCAGGTCGCCCTGCTCGGGCTGGTGCAGGCGGTGCGCCGTTACAAGCCCGGCCACGGCTCGGGCTTCCTGGCGTTCGCCGTACCGACCATCACCGGTGAGCTGAAACGGCACTTCCGTGATCACGGATGGGCGGTGCGCCCCCCGCGCCAGTTGCAGGAGCAGAGCCTGGCCGTCCGGTCGTGCGTGGAGAGCCTGGCTCAGGAGCTCGGTCGGGATCCCAGCGCCGCCGAGGTGGCCGAGACGCTCGGCATCGCGGTGCAGGACGTCGAGCACGCCCAGGCGGTCGACGGTCAGTACGTCGCCCGCTCCATGGACGCGCCGGTGGACCACGACAGCGGTATGTCGCTGTGCGACACCCTGGGCGAGACCTCGAGCGACCTGGCACGGGTCGAGGACTTCGAGGCGCTGCGGCCGTTGCTGCGCAGCCTCAAGGCGCGGGAGCGGCTGATCGTCCGGTTGCGCTTCGTCGACAACCTGACCCAGCGACAGATCGGGCAGCGGATCGGTGTCAGCCAGATGCAGGTCTCCCGGCTGCTCGCCGACATCCTGCTCCGGCTGCGCCGGGCGATGGCAGCCGAGAACGACATCAGCGCAGCATCGTGAGCCCGAGCGCGACGGCTGCCGCTCTCGCCGAGCGGCTGACGGTCGTGCTGCTCACGCACAATTGTGCGAGCTGGATCGACCGCACGCTGGACAGCCTCCTGTCGCTCGGTGTGCCCATCATCGCGGTCGACAATGCGTCCACCGACGACACCGTAGACCGTCTGCAGCGCAGCGGCGTCGAGGTCGTCCGCCTGGCACGCAACCGCGGGGCGGCTGCCCGGAATGTCGGTGCGGAGCGCGCCGGCACGCCATACATCGCCTTCTGCGACGACGACGGCTGGTTCGAACACGCCGGCCTCGAACGCTCGGTCGGCCTGCTGGACCGGCACCCGTCGCTGGCCGTGGTGAACGCTCGGATCCTGGTCAACGACGAAGCCCGGCTCGACCCGATCTCGCGGGAGATGGAGGGCAGTCCGTTGCCGGAGGACGCGGGCATTCCGGGCACGGTGTTGATGGGTTTCATGGCCGGTGCCGTGGTCGTGCGGCGCGAGGCGTTCCTGGACGTGGGCGGTTACGACCCGCGCTTCTTCATCGGCGGCGAGGAGGAGACGGTCGCCATCCCGTTGCTGCGGCACGGTTGGCGGATGCGTTACGACCCACAGGTCGTGGTGCGCCACTACCCGAGCGGGGTCAACGCGCCCCACCTGCGTCACTACGGAGTGCGCAACACCCTGACCACGGCGTGGCTGCACCGCCCGTGGCGGCGTGCGGTCTCCTGGACGTGGTTCATCGCCCGCACGACGCCGTCGTGGCGGACCCTGCTGCGCGGGCTCGGCATGTTCGTGCGCGACGTGCCGTGGATCATGCGTGACCGCACGGTGATGGCACCGGAGCTGGACAGTGCCCTCTGCCTGCTCGAAGCGCGTCGCCGCGGGGCGACACCCAGTCGGCGGCGACACCGCGAGTCGGTGTGGTGAGCGCCGAGAACGCCCGCCCGACAAGCCATTTCACGCACCGCTCGTCTTCGGAGGTATCTGATGGCTGACGATCTTCGCACTCTCATCGCACGGCTGGCGGCGCTCGAGGACGCCGCGCGCGTCGTCCCTGCTGCAGCACCGGGCGACCCCAGCGCGGCGGTCAATCCGGACCTCCAACAGGTCATCGACGAGGAGCGGGTCGTCGTCGAGCAGATCCGGCAGTTGCGGGCGGCGGCGGTCGCGGCCGGCGATCTGTGACCCAGACGTCGCTGCGGCGCGCCGACACCAGCGAACCGGGCATCAGCCGCCGTCGCGCCGGCCGCGGCTTCTCCTACCGCGACCCGGCGGGTGGGACGGTCGACGCGCAGACACGCGCGCGCATCGAGCAACTGGCCATACCGCCGGCCTGGACCAAGGTGTGGATCTGCGTGGACCCGCAGGCGCACCTGCTGGCGACCGGCGTGGATGCGGCCGGTCGCACGCAATACCTCTACCATCCCGACTGGCGTGCGGCCCGGGACGCCGAGAAGTTCGAGCGAGTGGTCCACCTGGGGCAGCAACTGCCCGGCCTGCGGCGGCAGCTGCGCCGGAAACTCGGGGCATGGGCCGGCGGTCCGCCACCGCGGGAAGCTGTCGAGTCGCTGGCGCTGCTGCTGCTGGACACCGGTTCACTGCGGATCGGCTCGGAAGCCTACGAGCAGGAGAACGGATCCCACGGCGCCGCCACGCTGCTCGTGCAGCACGTGCGGGGTTCCGGCACGGGTGTGACGCTGGAATTCCCGGCGAAGGGCGGCGAGCTCGCCCAGGTGACGGTGCCGGACTCCCTGATGGCGTCGCGGATCGTGCGGCTCACCCGGGACCGTGGCGGGAAGGACTACCTGCTGTCCTTCCATGACGAACAGGGGTGGCATCACCTCACCAGCGCCCTGGTCATCGGGCGGTTCCACGCGTTGGCCGGCGACGAGTTCTCGGTGAAGGACCTGCGGACGTGGGCGGCGACCGTTGCTGCCGCTGAATCGCTCGCGGCCGGGGCCGCGCGTGGGGGAGACCGGGGCCAGCACGTGCGCGATGCGGTGGCCGCCGCTGCCGACACCCTCGGCGACACCGTGGCCGTGGCACGCAACAGCTACGTCGATCCGCGTCTGGTGAGCGCCTATGAGGCGACCGGGCGTACCGTCGGCCGTTGCCGTGGGCCGGTCCTGCAGCACAGCAGCGCGGTCCGCCGCCGGGTCGAACGGCAATTGCTGGAGATCCTGCGGGACGCGTGACCGATGCGCCTCACCGCGGCGCGCTGCTGTAGCCGGGCCGATCCGCATCGGTGTCGTCGTCACGCGGCTGATCGTCCCCGTCCTGCTGGTCCGACTCGTCGGCGCGCATCGTCGCGTCGTCGTGGCCGCGCAGGACGAACCAGCACAGCAGCACCACGAGCACGCCGAAGATGCACCATGCGATCAGGACGTCGATGCCTCCGTTCTGTGTCATGTCGCCTCTCCTCCGGCGCTGTGCTCGCGCGAGTCGACCCGCACGCTGATCAGGTGCGTGCCGACCTCTTCCACGTCGGACCACGGCACCACGATCGAACGCTTCGCCATCCGGCGGAAGAAGGACGTCAGTGGCCACGGCCCGGCCATCTGGCCGCGGCCGTAGCCGAGGCGGTGGGCGTAGCCGGCCTTGCCGATCAGCAGCGCGCTGATGGCGAAGGCCGGTTCGCCGGAGTCCGGCGTGGGAGGTGCACCGGTTTCCAGCCGGACGTCGTGCACCTTGCCGAGGGACCGGCCTGCGGTGTCGACCGCTGCCAGACCCAGTAGGTCGACCGCTCTCATCGCGAGCCTCCGGGGATCGCCTTGACGATGTTGTCGCGTGCCCAGTCGGTGGTCCGGTGGATCCCGAGACCACGCGCGGTCTCGCGCAACCGGATCTCCCGGCGGTTGATCCGCTGCACCTCGCTGAGCGGGATGCGGACCGGGCTTCCGCCGGTGGGCGACAGGCGACGACCGATGGACCAGATCGCCAGCCCGATCACGCCGCCGACGCGAGGTCCGAACGCCGTCGGTCCGCACAGCAGTGCCTCGAGCACCGGTGGGCCGCCGTCGTCGGGAACCCTGAACTCCACGTCGTCCACCTTGCCGACGGGGTCGCCGTCGGCGGAGTAGATCTGCACGTCCAGCAGTTGGCTCAATGCGGCTGCCTGCCACTCCCACTCGGGCATCAGGAACCTCCTCGTGTCCAGAACAGCAGCGGCAGCGTGGCGACGGAGACCACGCCGATGATGGTCAGGAAGATGACGCCCAGGGTGTTCGCCAGCTTCCCGTTCACCCGATCGCCCAGATAGTCGCGGTCGTTGGCGATGATCAGCACCGGCATGAATGTCAGCGGGATGGCGGCAGCACCCAGCACGACGGACATGATGGTGATGGTGATCGGGTCGATGGTGGTCAGCACCACCATCGCTCCGGCGATCAGCGTCAGCAGGCAGATGATGTGGAACTGCGGGGCAGCGGACGGCCGCAGCCATTTGCCCCACGCCCAACCGAAGTATTGTGCGACCGAATATCCGGTGGAGAGAGTGGCTTCCGCACTGGCGGCGAAGGTCGCCGCGAAGAATCCCACCAGCGCGAACGCCAGGCCGACCTTGCCGAAGGCCAACGCGACGGGCAGGCCCACCTCGTCCAGGTGCCCCACGCCCGACCCGAGCGGCTGCAGCACCACCGCGGACGTCGCCATCAGCGCGATGCTGAGCAACCCGCCGAGCGGGAATCCCACGATCGTGTTCACGCGCATCTCGACCATCGACTTGCGGGTCCAGCCCTCCTCCATGCCACCGGAGGAGAAGAAGATGATCTGGTAGGGCACCAGGCAGGCGCCGATCAACGAGACCGCGTAGAAGAAGTAGGTCGAATAGGCCTCCTGGCCCGGCACCGACGGATGCGTCGCGCCGTGCAGCAGCGTCCCCCAGTCGGTGGGGAGCCAGAAGAGGGCCAGCACGAAGACCAGCAGCGCCAGGCCGATGACCCCGAACACGTTCTCGATGGCCTTGAACGGCATACGCCAGATGACGCCCCACATCGCCAAGGCGATCAGCGGCACCCACAGCAGGTAGTTGACGTCGCTGACCAGTTCCAGTGCGAGGCCGACACCGCCGATCTCCGCCGCCAGCGTCAGCAGGTTGAGCACGCAGGTGGCCAGCAGGTTGAACAAGCCGAAGCGCACCCCGAGCCGCTCGCGCACGATGTGAAAGACAGGACGTCCCGCCACCGCGGTCACCCGGCCGGCCATCTCGGCATACACCGTCATCCCGAAGGTCCCGATGACGATCGCCCAGGCCAGCGACATCCCGAAGCGGGCACCGGTGACGCCGCTGGTGACGACGTTGCCGATGTCGAGGAAGCCGCCGATCGCGGTGACCAGCCCGAGAGTGATGACGAAGACGCGCTTCACAGTCCCACCTGCTCCATGCCCTTGAGCGTCTTCAGCGGGGCGGCCAGATCCTTGATCGACTGGGCGACGCCCTGACGATCGTTGCGCCGCAACGCAATTCGTAGGTCTGTCAAGGAGCTGGATGCTGCTTGCAACGGCTTGTCGATCTTGTCCTTGAGCTGGATGGCCGCCTCGGTGGGTGGCTGTCTGCTGTCGTAGGTGCTGACGATGGAGCCGACGTCGTCCTCGGCGTGCGACACCATGGTGTCGGCGTACGCCTTCATCATCTTGCCGTCGTGCCAGGCCTGCGCGCCCGTCCTCGTCGTGGCGACGATGCCGGCGACCCCGCGTGCGGTCGTGCGGGTCGTGGTCTGGTAGTCCGACATCGTCGGCGAGGGCGTGGCGCAACCCGCCAACGCCCGCCTCACGGCGCAGGCGACGACCGGCGGGCGCGATCGGCGATGTTCACCGTGCGACATGAGTTGCTGATACCCGCGCTCGGACAAGACAACCGCCAGCCGTCCGGGTGCCGGACCGCGTTTGCCGGTGTCGGTTAGGGGTATGCCGCGGGCGATCCGCCGACCACCGGCGCCGGCACGAGGAGGACACCATGGCAAGCGAATCGGTCGAGCACACCACCAAGGACCATGACGAGATCAAGCAATGGGTGCAGAGCCACGATGGTGTCCCGGCCGTTGTGGCGAGCACGCAGGACGAGAGCGGCGGGGGAGTCCTGCGCATCGACTTCCCGGGTGGCTCCGAGGACGGGCTGACCGAGGTCGGCTGGGACGAATGGTTCGAGACGTTCGACAGCCGGGGCCTCGCGTTCCTCTACCAGGCTCGGAAGGCGGACGGGGAGGACAGCACGTTCTGCAAGCTGATCGATGCCGATGAGTGAGCCGGCGTCCGCACCGGCCGCGGGCACCCGCGGCTGTGCGGTCGTGGCGGGCGGCTCCCGTGGACTCGGCCTGCTGATCTGTCGCGAACTCGCCGACCGCGGCTACGAAGTGCACACGTGCGCCCGCTCAGGCGACGAACTCGACCGGATGCGAACCCAACTCGCGGGCGAGGGACTGCAGGTGCACACCACTGTCTGCGACGTCCGGGACGAACAGCAGACGCGCGACTGGATCTCCGGCGTAGGCGCCGAACGGGTCGAGGTGGCCATCCATGTGGCCGGTGTCATCCAGGTCCTGCCGGCCGAGACGGCCACGGTGGCGATGTACGAGGACGCGATCCGCACGATGCTGCTCGGACCGATCCACCTGGCGGATGCCGTCCTCGGCGCGATGCGGTCCGCGGGCCGCGGACGGATCGGGGTGGTGTCCTCACTCGGCGGGGTGGTCAGTGCGCCGCGCCTGGTGCCCTACGGCGCCGCCAAGTTCGGGGCGCGGGGGTTCTCCGAGGGGTTGTCGGCGGACCTGGCCGGCAGCGGCGTGACCTGCACCACCGTCGTGCCCGGTCTGATGCGCACGGGCGCGCACACCCACGCACGATTCCTGCAGCGCGGAGCCGACGACTACCGATGGTTCGCTGCCGGAGCGTCGTTGCCGCTGCTGTCGATCGACGCAGACCGCGCCGCACGGCGCATCGTCGACGCCGTGCTGGCCGGCAAGCCGTGGGTCTCACTGACACCGTTGGCCTGGTGCGCCGGCCGAGCCCACGGCATCGCGCCAGGACTCACCATCCGGTTCACCGGGTTGATCTCCCGGTGCCTGCCCGCGTCGGACTCCTCCGGTGAGCAGCGCACCGGCGACCTGGCACCGGGAGCGGCCCTGCGACGCCGTGTCGGGTCGGGTGTGCGCCTACTGACCGCACTCGGCGACCGCGCAGCAAGGAGGAACAACGAATGAACGACACAACCGGACGTGCGCCGGACGAGCAAACCGACGAGCCCGCACCGGACGGGCCACACCCGGAAGGTGACGGGGGCCGTGAACGGCAGGTGTCCGAGATCCGCAACCTGCGCGTGCCGGACAACGAGCGCGGACTGCAGATCGACGAAGGCATCCCGCCGGAGGAAGCGGCGCGACAGGAGGAGGACGGACCGCCGGACGAGTCGAAGGGCGCCGCGGTGACCTCCACCTCCCTGCGCGACGACGTGTGAACGTCATCGCGTGGGGTACTGCGGGATCCGTTGCACCGCACAACGATTCGAGGGACAAGACGTTCGCGCTGCGGCGCGGGTAGGGAGTACGTCGTGAGCAACTCGCAGGACCAGCACCGGGCACAGCGGGTGCGGGTGGAGGCGCCGGGCCGGCCGGGAGCCGAACCGGCACCGGTGGACGAACCGACCACTCCACGTGAGCCGCTGCCGCCGAAGCCGGACCAGCACGGGCCGGCGCCGACCTCGCCGACCGGACTGCCGCTCGGCGTCGAGCCCACCTACGCCGCACAACAGGGCGCCTACCTGACCACGGCCGGTGGCGTGCGGCTGCGCGAGACCGACATCTCGCTCAAGGCCGGACCGCGCGGCCCGATCCTGCTGCGGGACCACCATCTGCGCGAGAAGATCATGCACTTCGACCACGAGCGCATCCCGGAGCGGGTGGTGCACGCGCGGGGTGCTGCTGCGCACGGCCATTTCGTGGCCAACGGGGCCGCCGAAAGCCTGACCTGCGCGGCCTTCCTGCGAGAGGGTGCGCGGACGCCGGTCTTCCTGCGTTTCTCCAACGTCGTCGGTTCGCGGGGATCGATGGACACCGCACGCGACACCCGCGGTTTCGCCACCAAGTTCTACACCGGGGAAGGTGTCTTCGACCTCGTCGGCAACAACATCCCGGTCTTCTTCATCCAGGACGGCATCAAGTTCCCGGACGTCGTCCATGCGGTGAAGCCCAACCCCAGCAACGAGATTCCGCAAGCGCAGAGCGCGCACGACGGCTTCTGGGACTTCGTCTCCCTGCACACCGAGGCGCAGGCGCACACCATGTGGCAGATGTCCGACCGCGGCATCCCGCGGTCCTACCGGATGATGGAGGGCTTCGGCGTGCACACCTTCCGGCTGATCAACGAGGCGGGGGAGACCTCCCTGGTCAAGTGGCACTGGAAGCCGGCGCTCGGGGTGCATTCGCTGACCTGGGAGGAGGCCCAGTTGGCCGCCGGCAACGACCCGGACTTCCACCGGCGTGACCTCGCGGACGCCATCGAGGCGGGCGCCTTCCCCAGCTGGGACCTCGGCGTGCAGGTCTTCCCGGACACCGAGGACCAGATGTTCGAGGGCATCGACCTGCTGGATCCCACCAAACTGGTGCCCGAGGAGCTGGCACCCGTGCAGCTCATCGGGACGATGACCTTGGACGCCAACCCGGTGAACTACTTCGCCGAGACCGAGCAGGTGGCGTTCCACCCCGGGCATCTGGTCCGCGGCATCGACGTCACGAACGACCCGCTGCTGCAGGCCCGGCTGTTCTCCTACTTGGACACCCAGCTGACCCGGCTGGGCGGGCCCAACTTCGAGCAGATCCCGATCAACCGCACGCATGCGCCGGTGAACGACATGCTGCGGGACGGTTTCCACCAGGACGCCGACCAGGGCGGCGCCGCGCCATACCACCCGAACTCACTGGACGGCGGCTGCCCGTTCCTGGCCGACGACAGCTCCGCGGCATACATCGACGTGCCCGAGAAGGTCGCCGAGAGTCATACGGTGCGCGAGCAACCGGCCGGCTTCGACGACCACTACAGCCAGGCGACGCTGTTCTACCGCTCGCTGACGCCGGTGGAGCAGGAACACGTCGCGCAGGCGTACTCGTTCGAGCTGGGCAAGTGCTACGAGCAGGCGGTCAAGGAGCGGGAGGTCGCCTGTCTGGCCAGCATCGACGACGAGCTGACCGAGCGGGTCGCGGCGGCGCTGGGCATCCCGGTGCCCGAGCCGACCGTCGCGCCGGCCGCCGACGTCGAGACCAGTGCGGCGCTCAGCCAGGTCGGGCACGCGTGGCCGGTGGCGGGACGTCAGGTGGCCCTGATCGTGGATGACGACAGCGACGGCGAGGAGGTCGCGCAGGTGCGTGCAGCCCTGCTCGACGCCGGCGTGCTGGCCATCCCGGTCGCGCCCCACGGCGGCGACGTCGCGGGCGTGCCCGCGCAGCGTACCTACCTCACGGCCGCCTCGATCGAGTTCGACGCGGTCGTGGTGTTGACGTCCGCGGCCCCGGCACCGGATGCGGTGCCGAATCTGGACGCCAAGGCCGGATATGACGATGGGCCGGACCGCACCGTCGACCCGCGGGTGGCGAAGCTGGTGGGCGAGTTCTGGCGGCACTCCAAGTCGATTGGCGCCGTCGGCGGCGGCCCGGACGTGCTGCCGGCGGCGGGTGTGGCCGCCGGCGCACCGGGAGTGCAGGTGGGTGAGGCCGCTGTGGTGGCCGAGGCTGTGCTGCACGACCTGCAGCAGCATCGGGTGTGGCAGCGCTTCGGGCCGCAGGGCGGCGCACGGTGATGGAGATCCCGAAGACCGATGCGTTGCAACGCCTCTCGGCCAACGGGGTCGCCGTGTGGCTGGACGATCTGTCGCGCGAACTGCTCGCCGGCGATCTGGACGACCTGATCGAGCATTACTCGGTGGTCGGGATCACCACCAATCCGACCATTTTCGCGTCCGCTCTGGCGCGAGGTGATCGGTACGACGAACAACTGAAACATCTTGCCTTCGAAGGTGTCTCGGCGTCGGAGGCGGTGTTTCGCATCACCACCGACGACGTGCGGTCCGCGTGTGACCGCCTACGGCAGGTGTATGACGCGACCGACCGCCGCAACGGCCGGGTCTCCCTAGAGGTCGACCCGGGCCTGGCACACGACACGCAGGCGACCGTCGCGCAGGCGCGCCGGCTGTGGGAGACCGTCGACCGGGAGAACCTCTTCGTCAAGGTGCCGGCCACGGCCGAGGGCATCCCGGCGATCGAGCAGCTCATCGGCGAGGGCATCAGCGTCAACGTGACGCTGATCTTCTCGCTCAGCCGCTACCGGGAGGTCAGCGACGCCTACCTCGCCGGGCTGCGCACCGCCGTGGAGCGCAACCTGAACCTGGCGCAGATCGCCTCGGTCGCCTCCTTCTTCGTCAGCCGGGTGGACGCCGCGATCGACGCGCGCCTCGGCGCCGATGACCGGCAGGACACCGAGGCGTTCCGCGGCCAGGTCGCGATCGCGAATGCCCGCTGCGCCTACCGGATCTTCACCGAGACGCTGCGCAGTGCCGACTGGCGCGAGCTGCAGGAGCAGGGCGCCCGGCCGCAGCGGCCGCTGTGGGCGTCGACCGGAGTGAAGGACCCCGCCCTGCGGGACACCCTGTATGTCGAGGAACTGGTCGCCCCGCAGACGGTCAGTACGATGCCGCTGGCCACTCTGCGGGCGGTGGCCGATCATGGCCGGATCACGACGGACACGATCACCGATCGGTTCGACGCCGCCGACCGGACGGTGCGGACCGCCGAGGACCACGGCGTCGACATGGCGCAGCTCGCCGACCAGTTGGAGCGCGACGGGGTCGGCAAGTTCGAGCAGAGCTGGGCACAGCTCGCGGAATCGGTCCGTGAGCAACTCGGCCGGATGGCGCAGGACGAACGTCGATCAGGCCCGTGACGGCGGGGCACGCCGCGTGATCTAGCGTGCAGCAGGTGACATCGCAGACCGAACCCACCGTGCTGGTCCGCGTGACCGGATCGGTCGGGCGGGTGACCCTGAACCGGCCACGGGCCATCAACGCGCTCACCGCGCAGATGGTGCGGACACTGCACTGCACCCTGGACGCGTGGGCGGTCGACCCCGGCATCACCGCCGTGCTGCTCGACGGCGCGGGCGAGCGCGGCCTGTGCGCCGGCGGGGACGTCGTGGCGATGCACGCCGACGCCGTCAGCGGCGGCACCGGCATCCTGGACTTCTGGCGCGCCGAATACCTGTTGAACGACGCCATCAGCCGCTTCCCGAAGCCGTATGTCGCACTCATGGACGGCATCGTGATGGGCGGTGGTGTCGGCGTCTCGGCCCACGGCAACACCCGGATCGTCACCGAACGGTCACGGATTGCGATGCCGGAGACCGGGATCGGCTTCGTGCCCGACGTCGGCGGCATCCACCTGCTGGCGCACGCGCCGGGGGAGACCGGCACGCATCTGGCGCTCACCGCGGGCCCGCTGGACGGCGGCGACGCCGTCGCGCTGGGCTTCGCCGATCACTTCGTGCGCTCCGGCGCACTGCCGGGCCTGATCGCGGCGGTGGTCGCAGGCGGTGTCGAGAGCGCCATACAGAAGTATGCCGAGACCCCGCCGCGCTCAACGGTGCTGGCGCAGCGTCCCTGGATCGACCAGGTGTATGCCGCCGACACCGTCGAGCAGATCGTCGAGCGACTCGGGCGGCGCACGGAGCCCGAGGCGCAGGCCGCGGCGGAGGCGCTGGCCGGCAAGTAGCCCGCCGCGTGGAAGGCCACCCACCGCTCGCTGCGGTGGGCGCGCGAGAACGACTATCTTGCA
>NZ_JBQCGS010000096.1:0-14803 GCF_051955415.1 Flexivirga sp. | reverse complement strand
TCGAAGACGTAGCAGTCCTTCCCGCCGCCGCTGCAGCTGCCGGGCTGCAGTTTGCCCTTGGCGGTCTCCTGCGCCTGAGTGAATTGCGGATCGGAAGCCAGGATGCTCGGGTGGATGTTGAGCGAGGTGTGCAGGCCCTGGCCGTGCGCCCAGTCGAAGAACGCCGCAGGGTCCGGGAAGCGGGAGGTGTCGATCTCCCAGCCGTTCCACTTGTTCGGTGTCTTGTAGTCGGTGTCGGTGACCAGGACGTCGAGCGGGACCCCTGCGGACCGGAACTTCGGGACGATGGTGTTCTCGCAGTCCGACGCGGTGCGGTCGTAATACTCGGAGTACCAGATCCCGTAGGCCCACCGGGGCAGCAGCAGCGAGGGGCCGGTCAACGTCGCCAGGTCGCGCAGCCCCGACTGATAGTCCTGCCCGTAGGCGAAGACGTAGCCGTCCTGGTAGGTGCCGTCGGCATGCTCCGGCCTGGCGGTGACCTTCTCGGTCGACGGGTCGTAGGCGGCGGACGACGTGTCGTTGAGCAGCGACCAGCCGTCCTGGTAGAGCAGGCCGGGAGCCGTCAGCGCCGACCCGTTGACTCCGTCGAGGCCGCGCCGGTAGCCGCCGAGCGGAGCGTGCGGTGCCAGCAGCGGACTGCTCGTAGCGGTGAAGGCCACGGTGTCGAGGTTGACGTTGCAGCTGGTCGCGTCCGGGCAGCCGAGGCTCACCGTGTTGTCACCGGCCGCGAGCCGCACCGGGACGGTCACGGTCCGCCAGGTGTCCCAGCTGCTGGTCGGCTGCAGCGTCTGCGTGGTCGGGTCGGCGGCACCGACGGTGACCGAGATCTTGCGGGACTGCACGGGCTGGCTGCCCGCCGCCCAGTTGGCGTATCGCAGCTGCAGGTTGTATTCGCCCGCGGCAGGGACATCCGTCACGGTGAACGTGTCGCCGGCGCCGGCGCGTTCGAGGCCGGCCACGAAGCCCTCGCCGGAGTAGCCATTGTGGTCGGAGGCCTTCTTGGCGCCACCGGCCAGCGAGCCGGTGTCCGCTTCACAGATCGAGCCGAAGGAGCAGGGGCTCGGCTGCGGTGCCGTGGGCGCGGGGTATGCCGCGCCATGCGTCAGCACGGCGAGACTGTCCACATTGACATTGCCGGTGTCGGAGGTGCCGCGCACGACCCGCACCGTGTGCACGCCCGCGGACAGGTCGAGCGTCGTGGTGGCCAGCTTCCAGGTGTCCCAGCTGCCGGTCGTCGGAAGACTGATGGTCTGGGGTGTGCCGTTGTCGACCACGACGCTGAGCGTGCGCGTGACGTTCTGTCCGTCACCACCGGTGCTGTTGGCGTAGCGCAGCGCGAGGTCGTATGTCGCGGCCTGTGAGGCCGTGACGTCGAACGTCATGGAGTTGCCCGCAGCCGAGAAGCCCGCCGCGAAACCGCGACCGGTGTATCCGCCGTGGTCGGTCGCGAGCGTCGGACCGTCGAGCCTCAGGTCCTCCGCCTCGCAGAGGCTGCCGACGGTGCAGACCGGTGGCGCCTCCGAGGCCCAGGGCGAGGACGCCACCTGCTGTGCGCCGGCGCGCAGTTCGAGCTTGAGGTTGTCCGCGTTGAAGGCGCCGGAGCCGACCTTGTAGCGCAACGTCGCGCTGCCCGTGCTGATCGTGAGCCAGCCGTTGGTGGTGCGCGTGCTGAAGTGGGTCTTGCCGAAGTCGTTGCGGCCGATCGCGTTGAAGGTGGACGCGTCGAGGAATTTCGCATCGCCGGCATACTCGGTGCGGATGAGCGTCGGCGAGAGCACCTCGAACCTCGCCTTGCCGCACACGACGGCGTCGCTCGCAGCCGAGTGGCCGGCCGACGGCTTGGCCTCTGCCGGGGCGATGGTGAATGCTGTCGCGGCGGTGAGGCCGACGACCGCGCCGACGACGGTCAGTCGCCGGCGGGCGGAAACTCTTGGTAGTAGGGCGTGTTCGGTCACTGAGGCTCCTCTATCGGTATGACGGGGTGGTGCAGGACAGTGATGCGAGATCAACCGGGCACGACGGCCGGCCTTCGCTCGCGGGAGAGGTCTTCGAACCTGGACGACTCCGACAGCACGAGCGCCAGCGCACCCAACAGCGAAGCCCGTTCGCCGAGCGCCGAGGTGGCGACGCGCACCGGCCGACCGAACGGGATGCGTTGCAGTTCCTCGCGTATCGGCCCGGCGAGCAGATCGCCGAGCGCGGCGAGTTCTCCGCCGAGCAGGATCGACGAGGGATTGAGCACCAGCGCGACATTGGCGAGGGCCGCGGCCAGAGCGCGTGCGGCGGAGTCCACGGCATCCAGCACCACCGGTTCCGCCAGGTGTGCCGACCGGATGAGATCGGCCACCGTCGCAACGCGCGGGCGGTGTCCGTCGAGCGCTCGCAGTAGTCCGTCGCCTCCGGCATACAGCTCGAGACAGCCACGGCGGCCACACCAGCACTGCGGGCCGTCCGGTTGGACCGTGACGTGCCCGAATTCGCCTGCGTAGCCGTCGTGTCCGCGGTGCAAGGAGGAACCGAGTGCGATGCCCAGCCCGATGCGGCTGGCGACTTTGACGTAGAGCAACTGGTCCCCGGCGGCCTCCCGGAAGACGGACTCGCCGAGTGCACCGAGGTTGGCGTCGTTCTCCATCGCGACCGGGATGCCCCAGCGTCGGGCGACCTGCTCGGTCAGCTCGGAGCCGTTCCATCCGGGCAGGACTCCCGGCACGAGCAGTCGCGAGCTGTCCGGCGCCACCGGCGCGGCGATGCTGATCGCGGCGCCCACCAACTGGTCCGGATCAGCGGATGCCTCGGCCAACGCCTCGTCGATGCTGGCAAGGACCAGGCCGACTCCTTCCGCCGCACGGTGGCCCCGCGGCAAGGACGTCCATCGCTCCACCAGCACGCTGCGCGACAGGTCGCCCACTGCGACGGCGACATGTCGCACGCCGACGTCGACACCGATGGCCAGACCGGCCGCGCGGTTGAGCGTCACCCGGGCGACGGGCCGGCCTATCCCGTGCGGGGCCGGGGCACGGTGCTCCGAAATGAGCCCGCGGCCGGCGAGTTCGCCGATCACACTGGACACGGTGGCGCGCGACAGGCCGGTCCGGTCCATGATCTCGCCCCGGGTGGCTGACCCCGAGTGCCGCAGAACCCGAACGATGCCAGCACGATTCGCCGCTCGGATTGCCCGGCTGGTTGGCTGGACCGTTCTGTCCACGGCACCTTCTCTCGCGATGGTCATCGACCGACCGCGTCACCTTTGCGCCGAGTCAGGTGTTCCGTCAATAGTTCGACAGAACGGTGTAGTTATAGCGACGAACTCACGAACCGGGTTGCGGTCCGTGAGCTCGTCGCTGTGCTGCGGGTCAGGCGACCATGCCGTGCGGGTCGATCACATACTTCTTCGCGGCGCCCTTGTCGAAGTCCGCGTAGCCCTGCGGCGCTTCGTCGAGGCTGATCTTGGTGGCATTGACCGCCTGGGCGATGTGCGCCTTGTCGGCCAGGATGAGGTTCATCAGCTGACGGTTGTACTTCTTCACCGGGCACTGGCCGGTGGTGAAGGAGTGCGACTTGGACCAACCCAGCCCCAGGCGCACGCCCAGCTGCCCGACCTGGGCGTTCTCGTCGGCTGCGCCGGGATCACCGGTCACATAGAGGCCGGGTATGCCGAGCGAGGCACCGGCCCGCGAGATGCTCATGATGTCGTTGAGCACCGTCGCGGGTGCCTCGTCCGCGCCGGCTCCGTGGCCGCGCGCCTCGAAGCCGACGGCGTCGACCGAAGCGTCCACCTCGGGCTCGCCGACGATCTGCTCGAGCTGCTCATCGATGCTCGCATCCGTCGACAGATCGATCGTCTCGCAACCGAAGCTGCGTGCCTGCGCGAGCCGGTCGGCGTTCATGTCGCCGACGATGACGACGGACGCACCGAGCACCTGAGCAGCGTGGGCGGCGGCGAGACCGACCGGCCCGGCGCCCGCGACATACACCGTGGATCCGGTGGTGACGCCGGCGGTGTAGGCGCCGTGGTAGCCGGTCGGGAAGATGTCGGACAACATCGTCAGGTCCAGGATCTTCTCCAGCGCCTGGTCGCGATCGGGGAAGCGCAGCAGGTTGAAGTCGGCATACGGCACCATCACGTACTCCGCCTGGCCGCCGATCCAGCCGCCCATGTCGACATAGCCGTATGCCGCCCCGGCGCGAGCAGGGTTGACGTTCAAGCAGATCCCGGTCTTGCCCTCGTTGCACATCCGGCATCGACCGCAGGCGATGTTGAACGGCACCGAGCAGATGTCACCCTCCTTGACGAAGAGCACGTCGTCACCGGTCTCGACGACCTCACCGGTGATCTCGTGACCGAGGGTCTGCCCGACCGGCGCCGTGGTGCGGCCGCGCACCATGTGCTGGTCGCTGCCGCAGATGTTGGTCGTCACGAGTTTGAGGATCGCCGCGTGCGGCGCCTTCTTCTTCAGCTTCAATCCGGACGCGACGTCCTCGGGTAGCTCGAGCTTCGGGTAGTCGATCGACTCGACGGCGACCTCGCCCGCACCCTTGTAGACGACGACTCGGTTTCCGGTCATGGAATCTCGCTCCGATCTCTCTCGATCACGGCATGTGTGTCGTGAGGTGGAGCTTCCAACGTAAACCCGGCCGGTGATGTGCGCGGGCGAGTCGCTCAGATCGTCGGCCACCGGTCCGCATGCGGCTGCACAGCCGTCACGGCAGCCACAGGCCCGCATCACTGCCCGACTACGGTTGCCGGATGCAGATGGACGACTACCAGCAGGCAGCGTTGCGCACCGCACGCGACAAGGACGCGCCCGACGAGTTCATGCACCTGGTGCTCGGCCTGGTCGGTGAGGCCGGCGAGATCGCCGAGAAGGTCAAGAAGCTGGTGCGCGACAAGCACAGCGACCTGGCACAGCTGGACCGCGAGGACATGGCGGCCGAACTCGGCGACGTGCTCTGGTATGCCGCCGTCCTCGCCAACTTCCTGGACCTCTCGCTGGACGACGTCGCGCAGCGCAACGTCGACAAGCTGGCCGACCGGCAGCGTCGTGGTGTGCTGAGCGGCTCCGGCGACACGCGTTGACCAGTCGCCTGCTCAAGCCCGCGCGGCGTAGCCGCCGGCGATGACGTCGGCCGAAAGGGCAGTCGGATACACAGCCACGCCGGCCAGCGAGCCGCCGAAGTAGCGGCCGAGCGGGGTGGTGGTTCCCCAGTTGTCCAGGGTGTTCCAGCCGATGTGCCAGTAACCGGTGTAGGCCTGTGCGGTGGTGACGGAGGCATCGGCGCTGACGAGTGCCCCGTCGACATACAACTGCATTCCGGCCGCGGACAGTGTGGCGGTCGCCTGATGCCAGGCGCCGTCGTTGTAGCTCTTCGGGCTGACGATCGTATTCACGGTGCCGGGGTAGACGCCGAAGACGAGTTGCCCGCTGTTGGCCATGTAGAGGTGCCGGTCGTAATTGCTGGACGCGGTGGTTTGGTTGTTGCCGAAGCCGATCAGCTCGCCGCCGGACATCGTGGTGGTCTTGAACCACGTCTGCAGGGTGAAGACGTTCGGCCCGGCCATCGACTGCGACGTGGAGATCCACCCGGTGAGTCCGTTGAGCGTGACTCCGCTGCCGCCCGGTGTGCACGGTCCGGGCGCTCCGGCGGTGACGGTGCCCTGGTAGGTGCCGTTCCGCGCATTGCCGGAGGAGTCCAGGGCCGGCTTGCTGCTGCCGGTCGCGGTGTCGCTCAGTTGGTAGTAGAAGGTGGGGAGACTCGCCTTGTCCGCCAGCACCGCCCCCTCGCAACTGAAGTAGCGGGCCGCGGCCCACGTCGGCGCGGTGGTGGTGGTCGCACTGAATCTCGTGGCGGCATCGGCGGGACCGGCGACACCCAGGCCGGCGGTGGTGATCGCGGTGACGGTGAACGCGGCCACCGCACGCCGGCGACGGGACGACCCGGCCTGGTCCGGTGCGCCGGCCGGCTCGTCCGCCGCTGGACCGCCGCCACCGGGCATGCGGTCAGCGTCGTCCGCGTCGTCCGCGTGGTCGTCGGCCTCCGGCAGGTCGTCGGGTCGGAACGCCACCGCGCCGGCGAGCAGACCGCCGAACGCCAGCACCAGCAGGACCAACCGGGCCTGGTGACCGGTCGACACCCAATAGGCGGGTGTGCCGACGAAAGGCACTCGCAGCGAACCGATCCCGTGCACCGCGCTGCGCGCCACCGGGCTGGAGTCGTCGGCCCGGTTCGCATCGCCCTTGAGGGTGAGCCTCCCGTCGGGACGGATGGCCGCGAGGCGGTGCAAGCGGAGCCGGTCCGGCTGGTCCGGGTCGGACACCAGCAACACCTGGCCGAGGCGCAACTGCTGACCGGCAGCGACCGGGCGGGAGATCGCGATGTCCCCGACGCGCAGCCGCGGCGCCATCGAGTCGCTCATGACCACCGTCGAGTGCCAGCCGAGCAGCGACGGGACCACGGACCACAGCAGCAGTCCGGCCAGCCTCGTCAGCACGGCGCGCGACACGGCCGTCAGCAGCAGGGCGGCCCAGCCCGACCGCCGGTCCGAGCGCCGGTCCGAGCGCCGCGCGGAGAGGCCTGCGGCGGCGATCGGTCCGGCGATCTGAGTGGTGGACACGGATCGGCTTCCTGTCAGTCGGTTCGTCGGTGGTCGTCAGGTCCGGTCGGTGCGGATGCGCACCGGAGCGGGCAGCTTCAGGCGGCTCAGCTGTTCTGCGCCTCCCACGTCAGACCGACCGACGCGGTGCCGCCCTGCGCGGTGTTGGGCGTCGCGGGGTCCAGCGTGTAGGTGACCTGGAAGACGCGGGTGTCCGAGCCGCTGCCGGTCGGCGCCCAGGAGCCCAGGCCGGTCGCGTAATTCGACGCCGCACTGCCGAAACCGGCGAGGGTGCCGCTGTAGACCGTGGGACCGGTCGTCGCCGGGGTGAAACCGGTGCAGGAGCCGAAACCGCCGCCGGTGCCCTGCGTGATCGTCAGGTTGATCGACGACGAGAGCGCGTTCGTGGTGGCCGGGTTGGTGCCGTAGAGCTTCACCGCGGACGGCAGCGAGCCGGTCGAGGTGACCGCGATGCACTTGGTGCCGGTGGCACCCGGCTTGAGGTTGGTGGCCGAGAACAGCGCGGTGTTGCTGTCGTCGTCGGACAGCTGGACGCTACCGGCCGACCAGTTGCTGGTCGGGTTCGCCGTGGTGGCCGAGAACGCCGAGTACGACGCGTGCCAGACGAACGCAGCGGACACACCGAGACCGGCGAGCAGGGCGCCGACCGTCGCGACGTGAGCGGTACGGCGGCGGGGGCGGGAGGAAGCAGACATGGCAACACCTTTCGAGGCGGACGCGAAGCAGGAACGGGCGCCGGTGAGGGCCCGGCATGACCTCAACGAAAAGGTCAACGGCGAGTAAAGTAATGGTAAGCTCTTCGACTGTCAAACAATGTTACAAACGAACTTTTCAACCTTCAATCAGTCAATCGTTCACCCGGAAGGACGGTCGCCATGCCCCCCACCAAGCGTCCCCACGGTCCCGACGAGGTGCAGCCGACGACCGCCCTGCGACATCTGATCGCCGCCGGTGAGCAGTTCCGGCACGCCATCGCCGATCACTTCGGCGTCACCGAGTCCGAGACCATGGCTCTGACGCACCTGCGGCTGGCCGGGCCGTTGACCCCGCGCGAGGTCGCCGACCGCGTCGGCCTCACCCCGTCGACTGTCACCGCGCTGCTGGACCGACTCGAATCCGCAGGCCTCGCAACGCGATCCGCGCATCCGACGGACCGTCGCAAGACGGTCGTGCGGATGAGTGACAACGGCGCGGCCCTGCTCGCCACCTCCGACGAGCGCCTTGCCGCCGCCCTCGAGCGGGCCGGCGCCGATGTCGCCGCGGCCCTCGACCGGGTGGCCGCGGGCATCGAGGAGCAGACCGTGCAGATCCGGGCGCTGCCATCCCGATCCAGCGACACGACGTAGTCCGTGCAGCGGGCGGCATACAGGATCCGTGGAGGGAACTGCCAGGGCGCCGAGCGACAGTGACGCGGTGCATGCGCTGATCGTCGAGGACGACACAGCTCCCTCCGTCGCGCCGCCGCGCCGCCGGGTCCGGGTCGGACCGATCGCCGTCTTCGCGCTGGCGCTGGTCCTCCGCCTCGGGGTCGTCCTGCGCAAGGGCGGCTTCCACGGGATCATCGGATACGACTGCGGTGTCTACTTCGCCGGCTCCGACGCCCTGCTGCACGGGCGGCTGCCGTACCGCGACTTCACGATGGTGCACCCGCCCGCCATCACGCTGGTGCTGACGCCGTTCGCGGCGCTGACGCGGCTGATGACCGACTGGCACGCGTTCATCGTGGCGACCCTCTTCTTCTGTCTGCTGGGCGCGGCGAACGCGGTGCTGGTGGTCCTGTTCTGCCGCCGGTTGGGTATGGCGCGCCGCGGCGCCCTGGTCGCCGGCCTCTTCTACGCGGCCTGGTTCGGATCGGTCATTGCCGAGTTCGAGGTGAAGCTCGAACCGTTGGGCAATTTCTTCCTGCTCCTCGGACTGCTGGCACTGCTGCGTGACCAGCGCCGGCCGGGACGGTGGTCCGCGGTCCTGGCCGGCGCGGTGATCGGGCTGCCGCTGACCGTCAAGATCTGGTGGGTCGTCCCGGTGCTGCTGATCATCGTCTGGCACGGCCGCTGCCGGCGCAGCGTTCGTCCGGCGGTGCACGCCCTCCTCGGCGCCGCCGCGGCGGTGACCGCCGTCTGTCTGCCGTTCTTCCTGGCCGACCCGGCCGCCATGTGGCAGTCGGTGATCGCCGGCCAGCTGGGTCGCCCGCGCACTTCCCCAATCATCGGCCGGCTGGCCGAGATGACCACCGTCCCGGTGCTGCTGCACACCAGCAGTACCGCCCGAACGGTGCTGGCGATCGTCGCCGTCGCCGTGCTCGCCCTCACCGGCGCGCTCGCCTGGCGGGGCAGCCGGCGCGCCCGCTGGCTGGTCGTGGTGACCCTGGCGCAGGTCCTCGTGCTGCTCGCGGCGCCGTCGTGGTTCCCCTACTACAACGACTACCCGGCGGTCGGGCTCGCCGTCACGATGGGCGCCGCCGCGGTCGCCATCCGCGGTGAGCAGTGGGTGCGGGTGCCCGCGTCGCTGGTCACCGCGACCACGGCCGTGGTCAGCGCCCTGATCACGATCACCGGCGCCTCCGCCATACCCGCGTATGCCGGGGCCGCGCAGCTCGCCCGCGCGGTGCGGCACGAGCGGTGCGTCTCGTCCAACAACGCGACGGTGCTGCTGCGCCTGGGCGTGCTCAGCAAGGACCTCGCGGCCGGCTGTCCCGAATGGATCGACGTCGGCGGGCGGGTGATGGGCCCGGACGACCCGGCCGCGCTGCGGGCGCGCGGCCGCAGCTGGCAGGACGTGGAGCTGCGCTATCTGCGCTCGGCCGGCGCCGTGGTGCTCTGGCCGGACGACCCGCACTATCTGGCGCAGGTGCGCCACGGACTCGCGCAGGACGGCACGATCCTCACCGTCGACGGCCACACGGTCTACCGCGGGCGGCCTCTCGGCTGACTCTCAGCGTCGTCTCAGCGGCCGCGTGTCAGGCTGCCCGTCATGTTGAAGGCCGATGCCGACCGTATGACGTCGGAACACCGACCGTCCGCCAGTACCCCCTTCCCGCGCGCGCGGGCGCTGCTGGCCACCGTGGTGCTCTGGACGCTCGGCCTCGGCATCGGCATCTGGGCGGTCGGGACCGGGTCCCGCGGGACCGGCGAACTGCGTCTCGACGAGACGCTGGCTGCCGACCGGGGCGCCGTGCTGGCCGACATCAGCAAGGTGATCAACGTCGTGCTGGGCCCGGTCGTCGGACCGCTGTGGCTGATCCTGATCTGCGTCGTGCTGTGGCGCACCCTGGGCCGGGTCGTGGCGCTGCGCGCCGCCATCCTGACGCTGGGCGGCTGGCTGTCCATCGAGATCTTCAAGTTCCTCTTCCACCGGCACCGTCCGCCGACGCACCTGGTGCACGCCCTGGTGGTGGAGACCAAACCGGACAGCTTCCCCAGTGGGCACACCGCCTTCACCGCCTCACTCGTCGCGGGGGTCTTCCTCGCCGTGGCCGGTCACAGGGCGCTGCAGCGGATCATCCTGCTGGTGGGGCTCCCGCTGGTCGTCGTGGTCGCCGCCAGCCGGCTGGTCATCGGCGCGCACTTCCTGGCCGACGTCGTCGCCGCACCGCTGCTGGCGTGGGGTTCGATCGCCGTCGGCGTGGCCCTCGGCTTCGCCGGTCCCGGTCCGACGTTCCTGCCGGCCTGGTTGCACCGCCTCGTCATACGAGACCCGAAGGGCGATACTCCTGCACCATGAGGGTTCTGGTGGTCGAGGACGAGGTGCCGCTCGCGCAGCTCATCCAACGCGGGCTGAGCAAGGCCGGCTTCGTCGTCGAGGTCGCCCACAACGGCATCGATGGCCTGTGGCACGCGACCGAGGAGACCTTCGACGCGATCGTGCTGGACATCATGCTCCCCGGTGTCCATGGGTATGACGTCCTGCGCCGGCTGCGCGAGCGCGAGGTGTGGTCGCCGGTGCTGATGCTGACCGCCAAGGACGGGGAGTTCGACCAGGTCGACGCCCTGGATCTGGGCGCCGACGACTACCTGACCAAGCCGTTCAGTTTCCCGGTGCTGGTCGCCCGGCTGCGGGCGCTCACCCGCCGCACGCCGGTGTCCCGGCCGGTCACCGTCACGGCCGGCGGGCTGCGGCTCGACCCGGCCGCAGCCAGAGTGTTCCGCGGTGACGACGAGATCGAGCTGACACCCCGGGAGTTCAACCTGCTGCACTTCCTGATGCGCCGGCCGGACACCACGATCAGCAAGTCCGAAATCCTCGCGCACGTCTGGGACCCCGCGTTCAGCGGGGACGACAATGTCGTCGAGGTCTACGTCGGCTATCTGCGCCGCAAGATCGACCGGCCGTTCGGGACGGACACCATCACCACGGTCCGTGGCGTCGGTTACCGGCTCGAGGACGTCCGCGGCGCGTCGACGGAGGACGCCCGCGGCTCCTGAGGCAGCGGCAACACCACGGTGAACCGCGCGCCGCCCAAGGGTGATTCGCCGGCGCTCACCTCGCCGCCGGTGCTGCGGGCCAGTTCGCGCACGATCGCCAGGCCGAGGCCGAAACCGCCTTCGCCACGACTGCGGCTCGCGTCCAGCCGGACGAACCGGTCGAAGATGCGCTCGCGGTCCCGTGCGGCGATACCCGGCCCGTCGTCGTCGACGGTCAGCACCGCGCGACCGGCGACCGTCGAGGTGGTCACGAGCACCTCGTGCCGGGCGTGCCGGATGCCGTTGTCGACCAGATTGCGCACGATGCGCTGCACCGAGGCCTCCCGTGCCCGGGCCCGGCTCGGCGTCCCGGCATACCGCACGGTCACCGTGAGGCCGGCGCGCCACCGGCCGACCTCCGCCTGCGCGACGTCGTCCAGATCGACCTCGCCGACGGGCGAGGCAGCCCGGCGTTCGTCGAGGCGTGCCAGCAGCAGCAGGTCGCCGATCAGTGCGTTCATCCGCTCGAGCTCGGCCTGCACCGTGGGCGCCACCACCGGCCACTCGCCGGCGGGATCGGCCGAGGCGAGATCGGTCGCCGCCTGCAAGGTCGCGAGCGGCGACCGCAACTCGTGACTGGCGTCCGCCACGAAGCGTTGCTGCTGGGCCTGTGCGGACTGCAACCGGTCCAGCATGCGGTTCAACGTGACTGCCAATGCGGCGATCTCGTCCTGCTGGGGTGGCACCTCGACACGAGTGTCGAGGTGGCCGCCCTCGACCGCGTCGACTTCCGCGCGCATCCGGTCGACCGGGGCCAGCGCCCGGCCGGCGACCCACCAGGCCAGTGCCGCAGCCAGCAGCGCGAGCACCGGGGTGCCGAGTAACAGGATCTTGGCGTCGGTACTGATCGCCTCGTGCTGTGGCTCCTGGGACGCCGAGACCTGGACGACGTAGGTGCCGGATGGCGTGCGCACGCCGCGGCTGACCACGAGCGGTGTCTCGACGTCACAGGGCCGCCACCAGTAACGCGCGTTCCGCACCGACCGGTGCGCGCCGGCCGGCCGGTCCTGGCTCAGCGGACGGGTCTGCCCGGCGGGTTGCGACACCCGGACCCGACCGGCGGAGTCCAGGATCACGGTCCGCATCGCCGGGTCGACGTCGGTCAGCACCGAGGGCCGCACGCCGTCCTGCCGGACCGCGGTGGCGACCGCCTCGACCTGCTGCTCCACCCGGGAGGTCAGGCTGCCGGTGAGCGAGCGCTGCAGCAAGGTGGCCAGAACGAAGACACCGACCAGCAGCGGCACGATGACGGCGACCGCGGTGACCGCCGCCAGACGCGCCCGCAGTCCGCGTGCGCGGCGGTGTGCGCGAGTCGCCGTGAGGAGGTCCACTCCGCCATACTGCGCCAGAGAACCGCTGCGGCGCGGAACATCTCAGCGTTTCCTCAGTGCTGTGCGGGCACCCTGCGCTGGTGACTACTGTTTCCTCGCGCGCCGAGCGCGCGGCGACGACCACCTCGTGGGTCGCGCCGGTCGGAGTGCTCTTCTGGGTCCTCAAGTTGACCACGACGGCGTTCGGCGAGGCCGCGTCGGACGGGCTCGCCGGGATCAGCCCGGCCCTCGCAGTCCTGGTCGGCGTCGTCGGCCTTGCGGCGGCACTGCGCTGGCAACTGCGCACGCACGGCTACGTCGCCGAGCGTTACTGGACGGCCGTCGCAGCCGTCGCGGTGTTCGGCACGATGCTCGCCGACGGACTGCACGTCGCGCTCGGACTCACCTATCCGTTCACCAGCACGCTGTATGCCGTCGCCACCGCGGCCGTCTTCGTGATGTGGAAGCGGTCGGAGGGCACCATCTCCATCCACCGGATCGACAACCCGCGTCGCGAACGCTTCTACTGGGCTGCGGTGATGTGCACCTTCGCGCTGGGCACCGCCGTCGGTGACTTGACCGCGGCCACCCTGGGCCTCGGGTTCTTCCCGTCCGCACTGCTTTTCGGTGCGATGATCCTCATCCCGGCGATCGGGTGGCAGCTCACCGGGCGGCATGAGATCGGCTGGTTCTGGTGCGCCTACGTGTTGACTCGTCCGCTCGGTGCCTCCTTCGCGGACGGTTTCGCGAAGCCGCCGTCGTTCGGTCACGGGCTGGGCGTCGGCGACATACCCGTCGCCGGCGTGCTCGGTGCGTTGCTCGTCGCGCTGGTGCTGCTGGCGCGCCGCCACCGCTCCCTGAGCTGAGGGGCGAGCCCTGGGTCTGACCGGCTGTTGTCCCGCCGCAGGTCTGGGATCATCGATTCATGGTGGCCACGGTCGCAGTGCTCTCGGATGTCCATGGCGTGCTGCCGGTTCTCGAAGCAGTGCTGGCAGAGCCGGAGGTGCGCGGCGCCGACTTGCTCGTCGTCACCGGTGATCACGCGTCAGGTCCGCAGCCGTGCGGTGTTCTCGATCGGCTGCTGGCAGAGGGCGACAGGTTGCGATTGGTGCAGGGCAACGCCGACCGTGAACTCGTGGCGCTACGTCGCGGGCAGCACGTCGACGTGCCTGACGAGGTGACACCGTGGGCCGCGCAACAGCTCACCGAGGCTCACGTCACTCTGCTCGCCGGACTGCCGCATCCATGGGTTGTCGATGTCGACGGTTTCGGGCCGGTTGTCTTCTGCCATGGCAGCCCGCGCCGCGACGATGAGATCCTGCTCGTCGACTCACCGTTGCAGAGGTGGTCGGAGGCATTCGCCGGCCTGTCCACGGAGCACCGCACAGTGGTGTGCGGTCATACGCACATGCCGTTCGCTCGACTGGTCGATCGCCGTCTCGTTGTCAACGCGGGCAGCATCGGAATGCCCTACGGACGTGCAGGCGGCAGTTGGGCATTGCTCCACGACGGCGGTGTGTCACTGCGGCATACATCGATCGACGTGGAGGCCACCGTCGACGCCGTGGTCGCGCAGTCGGAGTACCCGCTGCGGCGATCGTGGGCCGAGGAGTACATCCGCGCGGCACACAGTGATGCCGCCGCCCTGGCCGCGTTCACTCCGCCCGGCGATCGTCGCTGAACGAGACCGGCTTGCCGGTCTCGCGCGCGTAGGCGATCTCCCGGCTCGTGGACTCACCGAGGTAGCCGCCAGGGTTGACGACCAGCACCCGGTCGGCGAGGTCGATCTTGCGCAGGTGCAGGGCACTGAGCGTCTCCCGTTGCTCCTCGGTGATCGGCCCGTCGCCGTGAGCGTCGGTCCGCGGCGGAACACTCGGCGCGACGACGATGACACCCTCCAGGGTCAGCGCACGATTCGCCGCATCCAGCTCGTCGGCGAACCGGATCGAGCCGCAGAGGCAGACGATCTCGGGCCGGTCGGGCATGGCTCTCCTCGAGTTCACGCTGCTGCGGTGTGGTGGCCGGGCATGCGGCCGGGTGTGAGGTCCCAGTGGACGCCGTCGGGTCGGACCTCGGCCATGTAGCCCTGCCGGTGGACGGTGTGGTGGTGGCGGCTGCACAGGAGTGCGGAGTCGGTGAGGGAGGTGTGGCCGCCGGCCCACCAGGGGGTGAGGTGGTGGATTTCGCAGAATCCGGGTGGTCGGTCGCAGCCGGGGAAGGTGCACCCCCGGTCGCGCAGGATGACTGCGGCCCGGATGGCTTTGGTGGCCAGGCGTTCTCGCCGGCCGACATCGAGGGGGGCGCTGGGTCCGCCGAGGACGGCGGGGATGAGGTCGGCGGCGCAGGCCAGGCGGCGGGCGGCGCCGGCGTCGAGGACGTCCCCGGTGGTGGTGGTCGCCCCGTCACTGCCGGTGGTCAAT
>NZ_JBQCGS010000095.1:0-31015 GCF_051955415.1 Flexivirga sp. | reverse complement strand
ATTGACCACCGGCAGTGACGGGGCGACCACCACCACCGGGGACGTCCTCGACGCCGGCGCCGCCCGCCGCCTGGCCTGCGCCGCCGACCTCATCCCCGCCGTCCTCGGCGGACCCAGCGCCCCCCTCGATGTCGGCCGGCGCGAACGCTTGGCCACCAAGGCCATCCGGGCCGCAGTCATCCTGCGCGACCACGGCTGCACCTTCCCCGGCTGCGACCGGCCACCCGGATTCTGCGAAATCCACCACCTCACCCCCTGGTGGGCCGGCGGCCACACCTCCGTCATCAACTCCGCACTCCTGTGCAGCCGCCACCACCACACTGTCCACCGGCAGGGCTACATGGCCGAGGTCCGACCCGACGGCGTCCACTGGGACCTCACACCCGGCCGCATGCCCGGCCACCACACCGCAGCAGCCTGAGTCCGCAGCAGCCTGAGTGCGCGCCGGCCCAGATCCGCGTCAGTGACAAATTCGTTGACGGCATACGGACCGATGGGTGACGGTGCCATGGTGCTGATCCGCGCAGAGCAGACCACCGACGTCGAAGCGATCCGAGCCGTCACCGCAGCGGCCTTCCGAAGCGCGGCGCACAGCGCACCGCCCGTGACGCCCGGCGGCGACCCGGGGGAAGCGACGCTGGTGTCGTGGCTGCGCGACGATCCCGCGTGGATCCACGAACTCTCGCTGGTCGCCCTCGAGGACAACGCGGTGATCGGCCACGTCCTCTGCACCCGTGCGCACCTCGACGGCGAGGACGCCCTCGGACTCGGCCCGCTCAGCGTCCTCCCGGAGCGGCAAGGGACCGGCGTTGGCTCCGCGCTGGTGCACGCGGTCCTCGCCGCCGCGGACGGACAGGGCGAACGGCTCGTGGCGCTGCTCGGCGAGCCCGGTTACTACGGCCGCTTCGGATTCGTGCCGGCCCGCGAAGTAGGGATCACCGCGCCCGATCCGTCCTGGGGTGACTACTTCCAGGTCCGGACGCTCAGCGGATATGAGGGCAAAGGCGGCACGTTTCGTTACGCCGAACCCTTCGACAGGCTCTGAGCCCGCCGCACCCGACAAATCACCCGGCAGATCACCAGGTGACGGTGAAGCTGCCCTTGTCGGAGATGGGGCTGACGGCATACGAGGTGCCGGGGAACTTCCAGCCCGCACCGTCGGCCACCCAACCCTGCGCAGGCAGCGTCCCCCGCCAATAGGCCTCGATGTCGGTGGGCAGATAGGTGATCCGCACCGTCAACGTGTGGTCCGTGTGCGCAGTGCGCTGCCACGTCAAATCCGACGGCATCGACAGCATGCGCGCCGGACCGCCGGAAGGATCCACCAGCGGCACCGCGCCCGTGTAATCCTGATCACCCAGCGAGCCCGACTGCGGGAGCTCGGACGGCATCGCCGGCGGCAGCTGTGCCGCGGAGGTGTGAAGCGACGACTGGGCCGAGCCACCGGTCGAACCGTGCGACAGCGCAGTGCGATTCACGTCCGGCGAGGTGGACGCATCCGACGTCGGAACGGTCGACTGACCACCGGACGATCCCACCGAGGACAGCGTCGAGGTGCGCCCGTTCCCGGGGGTGGCCGGCTGCTGGAGATCGGGCCCCAGCTCGCCGGTGGACGAGGACGACGGGCCGGTCACAGTGCTCGAACCCGGCGACGACGAAGTCGTCGTCACGGCCGGGGGCAGGCCGTTGACCATCTGCCGCGTGTTCCCGTCATGCAGACCCACGAGAGCCACACCGATGATCGCGGCCGCGGCGGCCGCCGAACCGATGCCGGCGAACCAACGCGTCGCCGGATGGCGGCGACGCTGGGCTTCCAGCACCGCGACGACCTCTGCCTCGCGTGCCGGGTCGAGATCGGCGTCGGAGACCTGCAGGGCCTTGGCCGCGAACGCGTCGCGCAGGCGGCGCTCCAGCTCCGCCGGGTCGTGCGGGTCAGACGGATTCATCGGTTGCGCCTCCTTGCATGATCGTGGTGAGTGTGGCCATCGCACGGCTCGCCTGGGACTTCACGGTGCCCCGGCTGATCCCCAGGGCGTCGGCGATCTCCGCCTCCGACATGTCGGACCAGTAGCGCAGCACCAACACCTCGCGCTGCCGCGGCGGCAACTGATCCACCGCCCGCAGCACCTCCTGGTGCTCCTCGGCGATGATCACGTCGGTGTCGGCGGGCGGGGCGATCTCCGGCTCGGCGACCTTCAGATGCGCGCGCACCGTGCGCCGCCGGCGCAGCATCGAGCGCGACTGGTTGACCACCGCCTGCCGGAGATAACCGACCGCGGCACGCGAGTCACGCAAGGCCGCGCGGTTGCGGTGCATCCCGAGGAACGCCTCCTGCACCACGTCCTCGGCGCTGGCCAGATCGTCGACGAGCAGTCGCGCGAGCCGCACCATCTGCAGGTGGTGGGTGCGATAGAGCTCCGCCAGATCGACGGAGTCGTCCGCAGTCATCGCATCGTGGGCGGGAGCCGGTCCATGCTCATGGATCCGACCTCCCCAGCGACTCGGCCTTCCGGCATACACGGCGGGTGTGCTGAGTGTCATGACACCGCAACCCCTCGCCCAGACCTTAACCACTGGCTGACGCAGGAGGGAAAGACGCACCGCGACGGGCCGGGGACCGGCCGCCATCCGTCGGTTCGCACGTTCCTCCTCACACCGGGAAGACGTGCGACGGCCCGCCAGGTTGCCTGCGCGCGCCCGCCAACCTGTATGGCGAGAGGTGCGATCGGTCACATGCGGCAGCCCGGCCGGCACCGGCCACCCGCGTTCACGGCAGCAGGAGTATGCCGTCCGCGCGGGCCTTGGTCGCCCGGACCAGTTCGGCGTTGCGCTCGTCGGAGCCGAGCGCACGCTCGGCAGCCTCCGCGGGACTGCGCCCGAAACGGCGGTGCCGCTGGATCAGCCGGTCGCGGCGCAGCGGGTCGGGGACGTCGACATACCAGACCGCATCCAGCAGCCCGGGCACCGCACTCCACGGCGGCCGGTCCAGCAGCAGGTAGTTGCCCTCGGTGAGCACGACCCGTGTCCCGGGGGAGACCGCGATGGAGCCGGCGACCGGCTCCTCCCGCGCACGGTCGAACGCCGGCGCCCAGACGGTGTCGTCCCGCTCCCGGCGGATCCGGTCGAGCAGCGCGACATAGCCGGCGCCGTCGAAGGTGTGCGGCGCACCCTTGACCGGTGCCCAGCCGCGCGCGTCCAGCACCGCCTGCGCCAGGTGGAAGCCGTCCATCGGCACCACGACCGTGCGCAGCCCGCGCGCCCGGCAGCCGGCGGCGACCAACTCGGCGGCGGTGGATTTCCCGGCCGCGGGCGGCCCGGTCAACCCGATGACGACGCGGTCGGACCGCGCGGCCGACTCGACCACGGCGTCGACGGCGGCTGCGGCATCGAGGGCGCGGGGGGAGGTCACTCGCGAGACTCTGCGGCATTCCGGCGCCGTGCACAAGCTGCGGTGGTGCGGGAGCAGGCTGCGGCGGTGCTACCGTTTCCGGATCGGGTGCCCGTGTCGGGCACCCAGGTGCGAGCAGGGGAAGCCGGTGCGATTCCGGCGCTGTCCCGCAGCCGTGAGCGGCCGACCGGTCGCGAGTCGGAATACCTGCTCCCACCCGTCACCGGATCGACTGTCGAGGACTGCAGTCGCGGGCGAGATCGTGTCGCGCGCAAGAAGTCCCGACACGAAAGGACTCACGCGCATGCCCAGCCGCACGGTGCGCTCCGTCGCAGCCCTCGCGCTCGCCGCCTCGGCGACCACCTTCGCGTATGCCGGATCGGCCGCGCCGGCGCAGGCCGCCGGCTACAACGGCGTGTGCAAGACCAGTTCCGGGGTGACCGTCGTGGTCGACTTCCGTGGCCTCGGCGGCGGGATCGCGGTCCGGTGCTCGCCGGTCGGCAGCGGCGCCACCGGTCTGCAGGCGTTGCAGGCCGCCGGGATCCCGGTGGAGGGGACCCGGCAGTACGGACTGGCCTTCATCTGCCGCATCTACGGGCAGCCGTCGGCATCGGCCACGCTGCCCGGTGGTTACCACGAGTCGTGCGGGCGCACGCCTCCGCCGAATGCGCACTGGTGGTACACCCAGGCGCCCAATGGCGGGTCCTGGACCTCCAGCGGCGAAGGCGCCTCCAGCAGCCATGTCATCCCCGGCGGTTTCGAGGGCTGGGCGTTCAGCGAGGGCGGCACCAACTACCCGCCCCGGTACACCCCGAGCCGGCCCGCGGCGCCGAAGCCGCCGCCCGCGCACACCACCACGGCGCCGCCGGCGCCGCGCCATACGACCACCACCGCGCCACCGCCCCCGCACAGCACCGCACCGAAGCACCGCGGTGGGTCGCAACCGCAGTCCACCACCGGCTCGACGTCCGGGTCGTCGACCGCGGCCGGCACGCATACCGCGAAGAACAAGAAGACGGCAGCGTCCCGGTCGGCCGGCGCCTCGACGTCCGCGCACCGCAAGAGTTCGGCGACGTCCTCGACCGGAGCGGGCGTCACGGGCACCTCCAGCGGGGGGCCCACCAATGCCGCCGGTGCGCCGATCGTCAACAGCGACAAGAAGATCAAGGACGCGGAGAAGTCGTCCACCATCAATGCGACCACCGTCGTGGGTGGTGGCGTCCTCGCGGCGCTGGCCATCGGCGGCAGCGCAGTAGCGTTCCTCCGCCGGCGCAACTGACAGTGGATCCGAGACATCCCACCAGGGCGACACGGCTGCCCGCACCGGTCCATCCGGTCGCCTGGTGGTTGTGGGCGATCGGACTGGCGGTGGCGGCTTCGTTCACCACCAACCCGCTGTTGTTGCTGCTGCTGATCGGGGTCTCCTGCTTCGTGGTCGTCCTGCGCCGCGGCAATGCGCCGTGGTCGCGATCGCTGCGGCTCTACCTGCTGCTCGGACTCTTCGTCGTCGTCGTGCGGGTCGCCTTCCGGTGCTTGCTCGGCGCGGCCGGCGCCGGGCCCGTGGTGCTGGACCTGCCGCGAATCCCCTTGCCGCAGTGGGCCGCCGGTGTCTCACTGCTCGGCCCGGTGCACCTGTCCGACCTGCTCGACGGCTTGTATGACGGCCTGCGGCTCGCCGCGATGATCATCTGCATCGGCGCAGCCAACTCACTGGCGAACCCGAAGCGACTGCTCAAGGTGGTACCCATCAGCCTCTACGACATCGGCACGGTGGTGGTCGTCGCCGTCTCGGTCTTCCCGCAGCTGGCGGACAGCATCCGACGGGTGCGCCGAGCGCAGCGGCTGCGGGCCGACGCCGACGGTGGCAAGTGGCACGTCGTGCGCCGAGTCATCGTCCCGGTGCTGGCCGATGCGCTGGACCGCTCACTGCTGCTCGCGGCAGCGATGGATTCGCGAGGCTACGGGCGTCGCGGCTCGACGCCGAAGCGGACCCGCCGGATCCTCGGCGTGCTGACACTGGCCGGCCTGATCGCCGTCTGCATCGGCATCTTCGGTGTCCTGGACGACCGCGCACCGACACTCTTCCGGTGGCCGGCGTTCGTGCTCGGGGTGGCGCTCGCCGCACTGGGGCTGCTCTGCTCCTCGCGTGAGCGCGCGGTCACCCGCTACCGCGTGGATCCGTTCGGGGTGGTTGGTTGCGCCGTGGCCGCCAGTGGTCTGGCCGCCGGGGCGTTGATGATCCTGGCGGCACAGATCACGCCGGCACACCTCAACACCTCCACGACCCCTGCGCAGTGGCCGATCGTCGATCTGCTGCCGCTGGTCGCTGCCGTCATCGGCCTGCTGGCCGCCGTCGTGTCGCCGCCCAGCGTCATACAGGATGCGACGGAGGAGGTGGCGGCATGATCGAGCTGCACGACGTGTCGGTGCGTTACGAGGGTGCGCCCGCCGGCGACCCGGGACCGGCCGGCGGCACGGCTGCCGCACTGGCGCACGTCGACCTGCAGATCGACGAGGGCGAACTCGCCCTGGTCGTCGGGCGCACCGGCGTCGGGAAGTCGACCCTGCTCGGTGCCGTCAACGGGCTGGTGCCGCACTTCACCGGAGGCCGGCTGTCGGGTCGGGTCGTCGTCTCCGGGATGGACACCAGGGACCACCCGCCCCGTGAGATGGCCGACGTCGTCGGCCGGGTCGGCCAGGACCCGCTCGCCGGATTCGTGGCGGACACCGTTGAGGACGAACTCGCCTACGGCATGGAGCAATTGGGTGTTGCACCGGCCACGATGCGCAAGCGCGTCGAGGAGACCCTCGACCTGCTCGGCATTGCCGCGCTGCGTCGCCGATCGCTGGCCACGCTGTCCGGCGGCCAGCAGCAACGCGTCGCGATCGGGGCGGCACTGGTGACCGCGCCGAAGGTGTTGGTGCTGGACGAGTCGACATCGGCACTCGACCCCGGATCCGCCGAGGAGGTGCTCGCCGCGATCACCCGGCTGGTGCACGACCTCGGCACGACCGTCGTGATGGCCGAGCACCGGCTGGAACGCGCTGTGCAGTATGCCGATTCGGTGATCACCCTGCCGGGTGACGGCATCGTCCGCGGCGGTGACCCAGCGACGATGATGATCGACGCGCCGGTAGCGCCACCGGTGGTGCAACTCGGCCGGCTGTGCTCGTGGTCGCCGCTGCCGTTGTCGGTGCGTGACGCCCGGCGAGCCGCGCGGCCGTTGCGCGAGCGGCTCGGGTCGCCGCCGCAGCGTACGCGTTCGCCCGGTGAGGTGCTGTTGCGGGCCGACGGGGTGACCGTCCGGTATGGCGACCGCGTGGCGGTACGCGAGATCGGGCTGCGGTTGGCCGCCGGCACGGTCACCGCGCTGATGGGGCGCAACGGCTCGGGGAAGTCGTCGCTGCTGTGGGCATTGCAGGGCAGCGGGCCACGCACCGCGGGTTCGGTGCTGGTCGACGGCGTCGAGACCGCGTCGAGGAACCGGCGGCGCAGCTCGGCCGAGTCGGCCGCGATCGGGTTGGTGCCGCAGACCGCCGCCGACCTGCTCTACTGGGAGACGGTCGGGGAGGAGTGCGCCGCGGCGGGTCCCGGCGCGCGCGCCCTTCTGGACCGGATCGCGCCCGGCATCGACGACCGGCAGAACCCGCGGGATCTGTCCGAAGGACAACGTCTTTCGCTCGTGCTGGCGATCCAGCTGGCTGCTCGCCCGCGAGTCCTGCTGCTGGACGAGCCAACCCGCGGGTTGGACTACCGGGCCAAGGAACTGCTCGCCCGGCAGCTCGACACGCTCGCGGGTGAAGGGCACGCCGTGCTGGTGGCCACCCACGACGTGGAGTTCGTGGCCGGGGCGGCCGACCGGGTGGTCGTGCTCGCCGACGGTGACGTCATCGCCGATGGTCCGACCGCCGACGTGGTGGCGTCGTCACCCATCTTTGCGCCGCAGGTGGCCAAAGTGCTGGCCCCTCAGGCGTTCCTCACCGTCGACGATGTCGCCGCGGCGCTCGGGGGCCAACCGTGAAACAGCAGGCCGCCAAGCAGCAGGCCATGAACCAGCAAGTCGTCGAGCAACGGCCGATGTCGGCGCGCGACGGGCACGACCTGGTGGCCACGCTCGGTGGTCACGCGGTCCCGTTGCGCGCACGTTCGGCGCTGGTGCTGGCGCTGATCAGCGTCGCCGGACTGGCGATGTTCTGCTGGCCGTTGCTGGTGCACCATGCGGGGTCGGGCACGGGCCACGTCACCGATGCACCGATCATCTTCGCGGTGACGCTTCCGCTGCTGGTCTTCGTCGTGCTTGCCGAATTCGCCGACGGCGGAATGGATTCCAAGGCGCTGGCGATGCTCGGAGTGCTGTCCGCGGTGGACGCCGCACTGCGTCCGACGGGCGGCGGCACCGGTGGGATCGAGACGGTCTTCTTCCTGCTGATCCTCGCCGGCCGGGTCTTCGGACCGGGATTCGGCTTCGTGCTCGGCTGCACCTCGCTCTTCGCGTCAGCGCTGATCACCGCGGGCGTGGGGCCCTGGCTGCCCTTCCAGATGCTCTGCTCCGCCTGGATCGGGATGGGCGCCGGGTTGTTGCCACGACGGCTCCGCGGTCGCCGTGAGCTCGCGATGCTGATCGGTTACGGGGTGATTGCGGCATACCTCTTCGGTGCGCTGATGAACCTCTACACCTGGCCGTTCCTCGCTGGCACCGACATCTCCGGGCACGCGAACCTGGCCTTCGTCCCTGCGGATTCGCTGCTGGACAATCTGCACCGATTCGGCGTCTACACGCTGGTGACCTCCACCGGCGGGTGGGACACCGGCCGCGCCATCACCAATGCCGTGGCGATCGCCGTGCTCGGCCGTCCGGTGCTGGTGGTGCTGCGCCGCGCCGCCCGCAGGGCGTCATACGACCCCATCCGCAGCGACGCTTGACCGCCCCGTTGCCGAGACGCACCGCGATGCTGGGGCGGAGTCTCGGCGAGACGTGGGCGCGGTTACATCTCCTCGTGGGTGTCGGGGTCGCCGCCGAAGAGCCGCCCGTCGGGGCGACCCAGCGCCGTGATCGCGTCCATCTCGGCATCGGACAGCTCGAAGCCGAAAATGTCCAGGTTGGTCTTCTGCCGCCGCGGTGTCGCGGACTTCGGCAGCGGCAACGAGCCCAGCTGGTGGTGCCAGCGCAGGATGACCTGGCCCGGGGTGACATCGTGCGCGCGGGCTGCACCGGCCACCGGCGCTTCGCCGAACGGCGCCTGCCGCTTGCCCATCGGGCTCCACGCCTCCGTCCGGATCCCGCGCTCGGCGTTGGCCGCGCGCATCTCGACCTGTGGGAAATAGGGGTGCAGCTCGATCTGGTTGACCGCCGGGGACACCCCGGTTTCGCCGATGATCCGGTCCAGCTGCTGCGCGGTGAAGTTGGAGACTCCGATCGTGGAGACCATCCCCTCCTGCTGCGCCGTGACCAGCGCGCGCCACGCCTCGACGTACTTGTCGACGCTGGGGTTCGGCCAGTGGATGAGGTGCACGTCGATCCGGTCCACCCGCAGAGCCTCCAGCGAGGAGCGGATCGACGCGAGTGCATCGTCATACCCGTGATGGCGGCCGGGGATCTTGCTCTGGATGCGCACCTCGTCGCGCGGCACACCGGAGCGTCGCAAGGCCTCGCCGACGTCGAATTCGTTCTCATAGTTCACTGCCGTGTCGAGCAGCCGGTAGCCGGTGTCGAGCGCGCTCTTGATCGCGATCGTGCCCTCCTCGCCCTTCAGCGGGTAGGTCCCGAAGCCGATCGCGGGCAGGCTGGTGCCGTCGTTCAGGGTGTATGTCGGAGTAGTCACCACTCCCACGCTACGCGCGGCCCGGCCGGCGGTCAGCGGCCGGCGACGAGAATTCACTCTCGTGCAGGGTGCTCCGGCGCATGCCCGGACACTGCAGTGGATATCCCTGGTGCGCCGGTGTCCCCGGGCTAACCTGCCAGGAAGCCCCGACGGCCGGGCGCCCGCGACGAACGAACTGCCGACGCGACCAAGGAGCGTTCGATGCTTGGACTGCCGGACTCCATCACCACCTGCCTCTTCGACCTGGACGGGGTGCTGACCGACACAGCCAGTGTCCATCGCACGGCGTGGAAGCAGATGTTCGACGCCTATCTGGAAACGCGGGACGGCAAGGACTTCCGGCCGTTCACCGAGGACGACTACAACCGGTATGTCGACGGCAAACCACGCCAGGACGGCGTCCGCGACTTCCTCGCCTCCCGCGACATACACCTGCCGAACGGGGCACCGAACGACGGCGGTGACGCCGAAACGGTGTGGGGGCTCGGCAACCGGAAGAACGACAGGTTGCAGGCCGAGATCGAGCGCAACGGCGTCGAAGTCTACGAAGGCAGCCGACGTTACCTGCAGCTCGCCCGAGAGCACGGGCTGCACCGGATCGTGGTGTCGTCCAGCGCCAACACCAGGATGGTGCTCGAGGTCACCGGTCTCGACCGGTATGTCGAGGGACGCGTCGACGGGGTGACGCTCGCCGAGCAGCACATCCCGGGCAAACCCGCTCCGGACTCGTTCCTCGCCGGCGCGGAACTCGTGGGTGCCTCGGCGGATCAGGCGGCCGTCTTCGAGGACGCCGTGTCCGGTGTCGCTGCCGGCCGGGCCGGAGACTTCGGCTTCGTGGTGGGGGTCGACCGCGTCGGACACGCGGACGCGTTGCGGCGAAGCGGCGCCGACGTCGTCGTGCGCGACCTGGCGGAACTCGTCGACCCCGCTGCGTCCACTGACCATGCCGGGCCCTCCGGGCAGAAGGACTGATGCGATGACCGACAACGCCAAGAGCGAGTTCACCGTCGAGCCGTGGCGGGTGCGCGAACTCGGTGTCCACCCGGGCAATCTCGCGCAGTCCGAGTCGGTCTTCGCGCTCGCGAACGGTCACATCGGGGTGCGCGGCAACTACGACGAATCCACCCCGAACGGCCTACTGGGCACCTACCTCAACTCGTTCTACGAGGAGCGGCCGCTGCCGTATGCCGAAGCGGGCTACGGCTACCCCGAGGAGGGGCAGACGATCGTCAACGTCACCGACGGCAAGATCATCCGGCTGCTGGTCGATGACCAGCCGCTCGACCTGCGCTACGGGGTGGTGCGGCACCAGGAACGCACGCTCGACCTACGCGAGGGGTTGCTGCACCGGGACCTGATCTGGGAGACGACCGCGGGCACCCAGGTGCACATCCGGTCCACCCGACTGGTCTCGTTCACCCAGCGCGCGATCCTCGGCATCCGCTACTCCGTCGAGGCGGTCAACAAGCCGGTCCGCATCGTGATGCAGTCGGAGATGGTCGCCAACGAGAACCTCGCCGTGGCATCCAAGGATCCCCGGGTGGCGGCCGCGCTGAAGGATCCGCTGGAGCCGGAGGAGGCCACCAACAGTGGCAACCGGTCCTCGATGATCCACCGCACCCGCCGCAGCAGGCTGCGGGTTGCCGTTGCGTGTGACCACCAGATCCACGGCGAGAACGACTTCCACAGCAACACCTACGTGCAACCGGACTGGACCCGCACCACGGTCGGCACCGAATTGCAGCCGGGCGAGACGGTCGGCCTCACCAAGTTCGTTGCCTACGGATGGAGTTCGCAGCGCACCTTGCCGGCGTTGCGCGACCAGGTGGATGCGGCGCTGTCCGCCGTGTTGCACACCGGTTGGGACAACCTGGTCAGCGAGCAGCGCCGCTACCTGGACGAGTTCTGGGACGGCGCCGACGTCGAGGTCGACGGCGACCCGGTCATCCAGCAGGCCGTCCGTTTCGGCCTGTGGCACGTGCTGCAGGCCGGCGCCCGGGCGGAGGGGCGCGCCATACCGGCGAAGGGGCTGACCGGCCCCGGGTACGACGGGCACTGCTTCTGGGACAGCGAGATGTATGTGCTGCCCGTGCTCACCGCCACCGCACCGCAGGCCGCCCGTGACGCGCTGAGGTGGCGGCTGTCGATCGCGGACCTGGCCGAGGAACGCGCCGACACCCTCAAGCTGGGCGGTGTCACCTTCCCCTGGCGGACGATCCGCGGACAGGAGTGCTCGGCGTACTGGCCGGCGGGCACGGCGGCGTTCCATGTGAACGCCGCCATCTCGGTCGCCGCGGCCCGCTACGTCTACTGGACCAACGACGAGGAGTTCGACCGTGAGGTTGCACTGCCGCTGCTGGTGCGTACGGCGCGGTTGTGGGCGAACCTCGGCTATCACGGCGACGACGGCAGGTTCCACATCGACGGCGTCACCGGGCCGGACGAATACAGCGCCGTCGTCGACGACAACCTCTACACCAACCTGATGGCGGCCCGGAACATGCGGTATGCCGCCGAGGTCGTGGAGCGGTGGCCGAAGGATGCCAAGGAACTGAAGGTGACCGAGTCGGAGCGCGCGAACTGGTGGGCGGCCGTCGAGACGATCGCGGTGCCCTACGATTCCGAACGCGACGTACACATGCAGGACGCCGACTTCACCCAGCACCGGGTCTGGGACTTCCAGGAGACCTTCGACAGCAAGAGCTATCCGCTGCTGCTGCACTACCCGTATGTCGCCATCTATCCGCGGCAGGTCATCAAGCAGGCCGACCTGATCCTTGCAATGCATTGGTGTGGCGACGAATTCACCATTGCGCAGAAGGCCAGGGCGTTCGCCTATTACGAACCGCTCACCACCCGTGACTCGTCGTTGTCGGCCTGCACGCAGGCGATCATCGCGGCTGAGGTCGGACACGTCGACCTGGCGCACGACTACGCGACCGAGGCGGCGTTGATGGACCTGCACGACCTGGAACACAACACCAAGGACGGCGTGCACGTCGCGTCGCTGGCCGGTGCCTGGCTCGCGCTGGTGTGCGGCTTCGGCGGCATGCGGGACCACCACGGCCAGTTGAGCTTCGCGCCGGCACTGCCCGAGGGGATCGAGCGGCTGGCGTTCACCCTGCGCTGGCAGGGCTGCAAGGTCCGGGTCGAGATCACCCACGAGCGGACCACCTACCAGCTCGAGGACGGGCCGGATGCCCACACGACCGTGCAGCACTACGGCCGCAAGTTCACCCTGCGGGCCGGCAGGCCGACGTCCCGGGCGACCAAGGCGCCCAACCCGATCACGCCGCGCCCGGAACAACCGATCGGCCGGGCGCCGATCCGGGCCGGGTCGGGCGGCTGATCCGTGGCGGCGGACGGGTGGCAGACTGGTGGTCGAGCCGGGGACGGCTGATCAATGGAGATCCGCCTTCGGCATACGTCAGCGACGGGAGCCGAAAACAATGACGACACAAGGCGATTCACACAATGCAACGCGCACCGAGCACGACTCGATGGGCGATGTCGAGGTGCCGGTCGACGCCAAATGGCGCGCTCAGACGCAGCGCGCCGTGGAGAACTTCCCGATCTCGGGCAAGCCGATCGAGCGTGAGCTGATCGGCGCTCTGGCATCGATCAAGGGATGTGCGGCGCTGATCCGCGCCGATCGGGGCATGCTCGACCAGGACAAGGCGCGGGCGATCCACGACGCCGCCGCGAACGTCGCACGGGGGACCTGGGACGCGGAGTTCCCCATCGATGTCTTCCAGACCGGCTCGGGCACCTCCTCGAACATGAACGCCAACGAGGTCATCGCGACCCTCGCCCAGGAAGCACTGGGGGAGCCGGTGCATCCCAACGACGACGTCAACGACCCGTTCTCCTCCAACGATCAGTTCCCTGCCGCCATACACATCGCCGCGACGCGGGCGGTGGTCCGCAAGCTGGTGCCGTCACTGGAGCATCTCGCGGAAGCGTTGGAGGACAAGGCGACCGAGTTCGTGGACGTGGTCAAGTCGGGACGCACACACCTGATGGATGCGACTCCGGTGACGCTTGGCCAGGAGTTCGGCGGCTACGCCGCTCAGATCCGGCTCGGGGTGTCGCGCCTGCAGGATGCGCTGCCGCGGGTCGGGTCGTTGCCGCTGGGCGGGACGGCGGTCGGCACCGGCATCAACGCACCCGAAGGCCTTGCGGCTGAGGTGATTTCGCGGCTCGCGCACGACATGGACCTGCCGCTGACCGAAGCTGCCGACCACTTCGAGGCGCAGGGAGCACGCGACGCGCTCGTGGAGTTGTCCGGTGTGCTGCGCACGATCGCCGTCAGTATGACGAAGATCGCCAACGATATCCGGTGGATGGGCTCGGGACCGCGGACCGGTCTCACCGAGATCTTCCTGCCCGACCTGCAGCCGGGCAGCTCGATCATGCCCGGCAAGGTCAATCCGGTGCTGGCAGAGGCGGTGTGCCAGGTCGCCGCGCAGGTGGTCGGCAATGATGCCGCCGTCGCGTGGGGTGGCGCCGCCGGCAACTTCGAGCTCAACGTGATGCTGCCGGTGATCGCCGACAACCTGCTGCAGTCGATCGAGATCCTGGCCAACGTCAGCGTGCTCTTCGCCGACCGCTGTGTCAGCGGCATCGAGGCCAACGTCGACCGGTGCCGGGAGTTCGCCGAGTCGTCCCCGTCGATCGTCACCCCGCTGAACCACTACGTCGGGTATGACGAGGCGTCCACCATCGCCAAGCAGTCGCTGAAGGAGGGCAAGACCATCCGCGAGGTGGTGATCGAGCGCGGCCACCTGGAGGACGGCTCGATCAGCGAGTCCGACTTGGACCGGGCGCTCGACGTGCTGGCGATGGCCCGGCCGCACGATCGCGACTGACGCACTTTCCGCCGACTGACGCACCTGCAACTGCGTCACTCGCCGCTACGTGCGTCACTCGCCAGACGCGGTGTCCCGCGAAGTAGGCTCTGAACGTGCCGAACTGGAGGAACCGCGCCTTCCGTGCGACGGCCGCGCTGCCCGCGGCCGTCGGCGCGGCGGCACGCGACGACGCGCCCGAGCGCATCCTGCAGCCGCGCCGGTCGGGCGACGACGTCCCCGTCGAGGCATCGGTGGTGGAGAAGGCCATCTACTGCAACGGGCACCGAGTGGAGGCGCCCCGGTCGCTGCGAGAGGCCATGCACCGGCTGCGCGAGCCCGACGAACCGATGGCCTGGATCGGGCTGGTCCACCCGACCGAGGCTCAGATCAACGACATGGCAGAGGTTTTCGACCTCCACCCGTTGGCCGTCGAGGACGCCATCGTCGCGCACCAGCGGCCCAAGCTCGAGCGGTATGACGAGACGCTCTTCGTCGTGCTGCGCCCGGCGATCTACCTGGACGAGTCCGAGACCGTGCAGATCGGGGAGCTGCACATCTTCATCGGCCCGGATTTCGTGCTGACCGTGCGCCATACCGACCGGCCGCGGTTGTCCGTGGTGCGCGAGCGGCTGGAGGGCGACCCCGACTTGCTGGCGCGGGGGCCGGAAGCGGTCCTCTACGCGATGATCGACTTCGTCGTGGACCGCTACGCGCCGGTGATCGCCGGCCTGGAGAACGACATCGACGAGATCGAGAACCAGGTCTTCGAGTCCGATCCTGCCGTGTCACGGCGCATCTACCAGCTGTCCCGCGAGGTCGCCGAGCTGCAGCGCGCCACCAAGCCGCTGCTGCAGATCGTGCGTGGCCTGGAGGCCGGCTTCGACAAGTACGGCACCGACGAGGAGCTGCGGCGCAACCTGCGCGACGTCGCCGACCATGCGACGAGCGTGGTGGAGCGGGTCGACGGTTTCCGCAGCAATCTCGCCGACATACTCACCCTCAATGCCACCCTGGTCGCGCAGACCCAGAACGAAGAGATGCGCCGGCTCGCGGAGGCGGGCATGGAGCAGAACGACGAGGTCAAGAAGATCTCCGCCTGGGCGGCCATCCTCTTCGCGCCGTCGCTGATCAGCGGCATCTACGGGATGAACTTCGACGAGATGCCCGAGCTGCACTGGGCACTCGGTTATCCCTACGGCATCTTCCTGATGCTGGTGGTCTGTTGCGTGCTGTTCGTCGTCTTCCGCAAACGAAAGTGGCTGTAGCAGCTTGCAGAGCCGCTACTCGACCGGCGTCAGGGGTTCGCCGCCAGGAAGATGAACGCCGCCGTCAGCAGCAGATGTATGCCGCCCTGCAGTCGCGTGGCACGCCCCGGCACCACGGTGAGGATCCCAACGGCGGCGGTGAGACCGAGCAGCACGATCTGGGTGCTGCCCAGGCCGAGGTGCAGGTCGGTTGGCAACCAGATGGAGGCCACCGCGATGACCGGGATGGTCAGCCCGATCGAGGCCATCGCCGACCCGTAGCCGAGATTGAGGCTGATCTGCACGCGGTCCCGCCGGGCGGCGTTGACCGCGGCCAGCGTCTCGGGCGCCAGGACCAGCAGCGCGATGATCACCCCGACGAAGGAATGCGGCAGGCCGAGAGCGCGCACGCCGTCCTCGATGGGCTTGGACTCGACCTTGGCCAGGCCGACGACCGCGATGAGCGAGACCATCAGCAGCGCCAGGCTCTGCAGCGCGGCACGATTGCTGGGCGGGGCCGCGTGCTCGCCGTCGTACTCCTGGGTCGCGGGGTCGTCGCCGGCGGCATCGGTCGCCGGCGAGTCCGACATACGCGCCGGGGTTCGAGCACCGGATCCGTTGCGCGCCAGCGGGCGGTAGTCCTCGCGTCGCACCGGCAGGAAGAAGTCTCGGTGCCGCACGGTCTGGGTCACGACGAAGAGCCCGTAGAGCGCTAGTGACGCAACGGCGGCGAAGGCCAGTTGCGACCCCGAGAACTCCGGGCCGGACACACTGGAGGTGAAGTTGGGCAGCACCAACGACATGGTGGCCAGGGTCAGCACGCACGCCAGCGCCGCGCCGGTGCCCTCGGCATTGAACGTCACCGTGTGATGCCGGATGGCGCCGGCGAGTAGTGACGCCCCGACGATGCCGTTGCAAGTCAGCATGGCGGCGGAGAAGACCGTGTCCCGGGCGAGGGTGTTGGCGTCGGCGCCGCCGCTGACCATCAGCGTCACGATCAGCGCGACCTCGATGACGGTCACCGCCACGGCGAGCACGAGCGACCCGAACGGTTCACCGACCTTGTGTGCGACCACCTCTGCGTGGTGCACCGCCGCCAGCACCGAGGCGCCGAGCAGCACCGCGACGATGACGATCCAGGCCGGGCCGATGTGTTCACCCCAGGTGAAGGGCAATGGCAGCAATGCCAGGATCGGGAGCCAGACGTTCCAGCGGGCCAGCACGGTGCGCAGTCGAGTCGGGTTCACCCGAGCCATTATCCGGGATCCTCTCCGCGCCACCTCCCGCCGAGCGGCGCGGCCCTCCCGCCGAGCGGGCACCCCCCTACACCGAGCGGACACCATCAACACCGAGCGGACACGAAAACCGGCCGTGACGGCGGGGGTTTTCGTGTCCGCTCAGTGCGTTTCGTGTCCGCTCGGTGGAAGGGGTGCTGGTTTACGGCAGGTAGTACGTCGGGTTGGGCAGCTTGATCGGCACGATCGCGTGCCCGCCGATCAGGTCACTGAACTGGTCGCCGAAGTTGGCGATGACGGTGTAGTCGCCACCGGAGCGGGACTCGACGTGGGCACGGGTCTGCGACTTGTATTCGATCGTCGTGCACTTCGCCGTCGCGCAGTGGATGTAGGACGGCTGCTGGCTGGCGCCCTTGCCGGTCCACTTGGTGTAGTAGTTCGGCTCGGTGAAGCCCTGGTAACCGACGTCCGCGAGGTTGCCGATCGTCGCGGCCTTCTGGTCGTCGTTACGGCCGGTGAGCCCGATCAGCGTGCATCCGGACTTCTTCGCGGCGTTGACCAGGCCGACCATGCCCGGGGTCGCGGGGAACAGCTTGCCCTGCACCCAGACGTCCTGCAGCGTGGGGTTGAAGTTGAACTTCATCGCCCCGTCCTCCATGTCGTAGGTCATCAGCGTGGTGTCGTCGGCGTCGAGCACGATGGCCGGTTTGGCGCCGAAGATGCTCCCGAACGTGCACGCGGCGGTCAGCGCGGGCGTGATGCGTGACGTCATCCGCTGCATCTCACTGATGTATGGCGAGGAGGTCTTGTTCGCGATGCCGTTCGCGTCCGCGTTGTAGTAGGTGCGGATCGTCGACTTCACCGAGTCGATGTTCGGGATCCCTTCGCCGCCTTGGGTTTTCCCGCTGGAGCCGTCGGCCTTCATGGTGAAGTGGGTGCGTGGCGCCAACCATGGCTCGTGAACGCCGGGCAGGTCGGGGGAGGGCAGGTAATAGGTCGGGTTGGGCAGCTTCAGGGTGTGGTCGGCATACCCGCCCTGCAGGTCGGAGAACTGGTCGCCGACGTTGAGCGCGATGTCATAGCCCAGCGACTCGATGTGCTTGCGCGTGCCGGCCTTGAACTCCACGGTCGTGCACTTCGCGGCCGCGCAGGTGATGTATGACGGCTGCTGGCTGTCGCCCTTGCCGGTCCACTTCGTGTAGAACCGGTCGGCGGTGAACCCGGTGTAGCCGACCTTGTTCAGGTTGGCGACCGTCGCCGCCTTCTGGTCGTCGTTGCGGCCGGTGAGCCCGAAGATCGTGAAGCCGGCGTCCTGCGCGGCCTTGACGAAGCCGACCATGGCCGGCGTCGCCGGGAATCGTTGGTCCTGCACCCACTCGTCCTGCAGCGCAGGATCGAAGTCGAAGTGCATGGCGCCGTCCTCCATGTCATAGGTCATCAGCGTGGTGTCGTCGGCGTCGAAGACGATCGCCGGTTTCTTGCCGTGCGCGCGGCTCTGTCGATAGAGGGCGGCGAGTTTCTTCTCCTGCGTGGCGACGATCGAGTTCATCTGCGCGATGTATGGCGAGGAGGTCTTGCTCGCGATGCCGTCCGAACCGGCGTTGTAGTAGGTGCGGATGGTCGACTTCACCGAGTCGATGTTCGGAATGCCTTCTCCGCCTTGGGTTTTCCCGCTGGAGCCGTCGGGTGCCATGGTGAAGTGGGACCGCGGGGTGAGCTGCTTGTCGGTCCATGAGGACAGCGACTTGACCGCGTGGTGCTGGGTCAGCTGCGGTCCGTGGGACCGGTGACCCGTGTCCGCGCCGGCCGTGGGTGCCAGCGCGAAGGCGGGTGCGGCTGCTGCGACCGTGATCGCAGCGATCGTGGCTGCACGACGATGCATGTTTCATCTCCGGGGAAGTGACGGGAAGCGGGCCCATCGACGTTACTGCGCGCCGATGGCCCGTGTGGTCGCTTCAGCCGACGAAGTTGAAGTGGTAGTCCTCGCCCTCCTGCAGCGTCGCAGCGAAGGGGTTGTGGAAGCCGAAGGACTCCTGATGGGTCAGCAGCCAGTCATTGCCCCGCGCACCCCAGGAGTAGAGGTTCGGGGTGTCGCGCTCCTCGAAGTCGATCGCCAACCCGTAGCCGTGGTTGGACGTGCCGGGGACCGCGGCGCGCGGTGCGCCGAACTTGTCGAACCAGAAGAGCTGCTCGTCATACGACCGATAGGTCAGGTCGATGGTCGCGAAGTGCCCGAAGGACCGCTTGAAGGCGCGCTGCAACCGATGCAGAGCGGTCAACGCCGCTTGGTTCAGATAACGGGTCGTCGCAGGCGTGTAGCCGGGCTCGAAGTGCGCATCGGCGTTGTAGCACAACGGAACCGGCGAGAGCAGCTGCTCGGGGATGCGGCCGTTGAGGCTGCACGGATCTGCGGCGTGCCCCCGGATCGTGCCCCGGTTGACGTAACCCCCCAAGGTCCCGATCCAGGGGCCGTTGTCGACCAGCCGGCCCGTGACCAGCTCGTGCTGGGCGAAGCGTCCGACCACGGGCTGGTGGAAGCCGGGACCGGACCGGATGTTGGCGAACTGGTCGTCGCTGGTGACCCGGCCGGTGATGCGCGGACAGGGGGTCGACGGTGTGCTGCCCGGTTGCTCGGAGGTCAGGTAGTCCGTGCTCACCCATCCGCCGACCAGCGCGCCGGTGGTGATCTGCACCCACCTGGTGTGTGGCAGGCCGGTGACTTGCGCATCCGGTACCAGCAGGCCGACGGCGGGATGCGCGGTGCTCGGCCCCATCCGGACGCTCAGGCTGTCGATGTCGGGCGCGACCCAGCGCGTCACCCCCGTGCAGTCGGCGCCGTTCGGCGTGCGTCCGACAGATGCGGTCGTCATGGTCGCCCCCTCCCCTCGCGATCACTCCTCCATTCCACCAGAGTGACGGCCGACATGCGGCCGGTCAGGTGATCGATCCATCGCGTGTCTCACCCGGTGGAGCGGCACCCCGGTGGAGCGGCACACCTCAAAAGGAGTGCGCCGCTCCGCGGTGGCCGACGGTCGGGCGATCACTTGGTCAGTGAGTCGATGATCGCGCCGACGTTCGGCGTGCCCCAGCCGGTGGGCGAGTCCCAGCCGGTGCTGGCCGAGTAGCCGCCGCTGAAGGTCGGCGTGGAGTTGCTGCCCTCGGTGACGTCATACAACATGCCGCTGCGTGCCCAGCTGCGCGCGTAGTTGCTGACGCTGCCGATCTTCGAGCCGGTCGCCTGGTCGAGGTCGGCGGCGATGCCGGCCCACTGCGGTGACCCCGCCGACGTGCCACCGAAGAAGTAGAAGCCGTTGTTGTCACCGCCCAGCATGCCCAGGTAGGTGAGCACACCGGTGTAGACGCTCGCGTTGTAGGCGACGTCGGACCCCTGCTTCGCGGTGAGCAGGCTGGGTGCACCGCCGGTGGCACCGAACGGACCGTCCGCACAGTTGGTGGGACAGTTCGCGTAGTCGCCCCAGACGGTCTCGCGGGGTTGGGCGAGACCGCTGCCGGCATACAGGTTCGTGCCGCCAACGGCGGTCACCAGCGGATCGGCGGCCGGCAGCGAGAAGTTCTCGTAGCCCGCACCGTTGTCCGAGCCGCTGTCGGCCGAGGAAGCGAAGACCGACATCCCCTGCGCGGCGGCCTTGGCGAAGGTCTTGTGCACCTGGCTCTGCTGGGCGTTGTTTCCGTGGATCAGGTTCTCGGACTCGCCGTAGCTCATCGACAGCACATTGCCGAGCTTGTTGTCGACGGCGTACTTCACCGCGTTGTCGAGCGATGCGCCGTGGTCGTTGGCCGCGACGACGAGGGCGATTTTGGCACCTGGTGCCACTGCGTGCGCCCACTGGATGTCCAGTGAGGTCTCCTGCGCCCAGCTGGGCTGTGTGTCGTGTCCGTTGTAGGTCGGCTTGCCGCCCGGGTAGTAGATCGACAGATCGGCCTGCGGCAGGCCGAAGGCGGTCGAGAACGTCGCCAGGTCCGATGCCGCGGTCGGGCTGCCGAAGGCGTCGACGATGACGATCGTCTGGCCGGTGCCGGCCGCCTTGCCGTTGATCGTGTCCGGGATGTCGTATGCCGCCCGAATGCTGTGCGGCGTCTGGCAGGCGAACTCGCCGGCAGTCTGGGCGAGACAGTCCGCCGGACCGGCCGGCAGGGCGGCGGGGGTCTTGCCGAAGTGCGATTTCACGGCGATCGGCGTGACCTTGTAGGTGAACGAGCTCGCGGGGCTGGCTGCGTATGCCGGCAGTGCCGAGACCGTGAGGCCGGCGGCGGTTGCGGTGGCGAGGGCGATCTTGACGGATGTGCTGCGCTTCATGGGCGCTCCTCAGGGGCCAAGGAAAATCCCGTAGGTGGTCGGGTGACCAGGGGTTTTCGCAAGATACTGCTGATCCGGCCGCCTGCGAAGGGCTATTGCGAGCAGCGGTCGCAGAAAACCTGCCTCATCCGTGCAACCACCCATGTCCGGGACGTCGCGTGTTCTACCCTCGGCACGATCCATCGGAACCCGGACCGGAGCCGTCTCCGGAATTCGGACGGTGGCCTCACGGCTGCCGAAGTCGCAAGGGTGTGCCCAGCATGGAATTTCGTCAGCTCGACTATTTCCGCACCGTGGTCGACAAGGGTTCCGTCTCCGGCGCTGCGAAGGCACTGGGCCTGTCGCAGCCGACGCTGACCACCGCGATCATCAAACTGGAGCGCGACCTCGGGGTGCAGTTGCTCGAGCGGTCGGCACGGGGCGTGGCGCCCACTGAGGTGGGTCGCTACCTGCTGGCCAACGCGCGCCGGTTGCTCGCGGACCGGGAGCGGCTGAGCACCACCATCTCGCTGATGGCCGAAGGGCTGGTCGGTGATCTGCGCGTCGGCCTCGAGCCGATGGTGATCCACGAGGTGATGGCCGACGTGCTGACCGAGTTCATCCGGCAGGCTCCGGCCGTCAATGTGATGCTGACCGACACGACACCGGACCGCATCGTCGAGGGCCTGATCGACGGATCGCTCGATGTCGGTTGTGTCCCGTTCGCTGCGGACCGGTTCGCCGACGCCGTCCGTGACATGTGCGACTGGTCCCCGATCGCCCGGATCGCGCTGCGGCTGGCGGTTCCTCGCAGCCGCGCGGAAGAACTGCACCCGGACGGCCACGGATGGGGCCGATGGATCCTCCCCCGGCCGATGAGGGAGTTCTCGGGTATGCCGGACGACGCCGTAGCGGCGCTCGGTGCCGATGACGACTTCCGCACCATCGAGGTGTCGACACCGCAGACCGCGGTGGCGTTCGTGGCAGCGGGCCTCGGGGTGGCCCCGGTGACGCAACGCCTCGTCGGCGACAACCCGGCAGTGGCGGTCCTCGACGCTCCGTCCTGGATGCGGCCCATGCAGGCGACCGTCATCTGGCGCAAGGACCAAGAGCTGACTCCGCACATCAGCCGCTGGCTAGCCGCCTCCCGGCTGATCGCCGGACGGCGCTTGGGCCCCGCGAATGTGATCTGAGCCATAGACGCCGGGTATGGCCCGATAGCTGCGCGCTATGCACACCAGCTGCCGATGCGTCAAATACCTGTCTCACAGTACGAGACAGTACGAGGCGAGCACGGGCGCCGTCCGGAGCACGCCGCGCCGTAGCTAAGGCAGTGCATCACTGCAGGTCAGCGGCGGTTTGCTCGCTCCGGGGTGACCGCCGGGCGAACGCCGATCGGCGCCCGCCGAGCCCGCGGATGGCGCCGAACCCCTTGTCGCACGACGTGTGGTGCGCCACATATGTGTCCAAGCGCCGCGGCGAAGACACCGCCGGTTCGGCGACTTCCCGAATGACTCACGCACTCCAGCGACATCACTACCGGCGACGAACGAGAGAAGCCATGACCGACACAGTGTCCGCAGACACCATCGAGACCTCCACCGAGACGTCCAACGAGTTCCTCCCGTTCACCGGCCAGGAGTACTTGGACAGCCTCGACGACGGCCGCGAGGTCTGGATCTACGGCGAGCGCGTCAAGAACATCGCCGAGCACCCCGCGTTCCGCAACTCGGCCCGGATGATCGCCCGGATGTATGACGCCCTGCACGACCCGGAGCGGCAGGACATCCTGACCACGCCGACCGAGTGGGGCGGTCGCACGCACCGCTTCTACCGCGCGCCGTCCTCGGTCGAGGAGCAGATCGCGTCCCGAGACGCCATCGCGGAGTGGCAGAAGATCGCCTGGGGCTGGATGGGCCGCTCGCCCGATTACAAGGGCTGCTTCCTGGGCACGCTGGGCGCCAACGCCGAGTTCTACCGTGGCTTCGAGGACAACGCCCGTGCGTGGTACCGCAAGGCGCAGGAGCGCACCTGGTATCTCAACCACGCGATCATGAACCCGCCGGTGGACCGCGCGAGCGGTCCGGGGGCCGGCAAGGACGTCTTCGTGCACGTCACCAAGGAGACCGACGCAGGCTTCTATGTGTCCGGCGCGAAGGTCGTGGCCACCGGCTCGGCGCTGACCCACTACACCTTCATCGGACACGTCGGCCCGGTCGGCATCCAGGACGCGGCATACTCACCGGTCTTCATCACCCCGACCAACGCGCCGGGCGTCAAACTCATCTCGCGTGTCTCCAACGAGTACCGCGCGGCGACGACGGGTTCACCGTTCGACTACCCTCTGTCCAGCCGGCTCGACGAGAACGACGCCATCCTGGTGCTCGACAACGTGTTCGTCCCCTGGGAGAACACCTTCATCTACAACGACCTCGAGCAGGCCAACAAGTACAACATCCACTCCGGCTACCTGGAGCGCGCGTCGCTGCACGGCTGCACCCGCTTCGCGGTCAAGCTCGACTTCATCGTCGGTCTGCTGGCCAAGGCGCTCGACATCACCGGCGCCGGGCAGTTCCACGGTGTGATGTCGCAGCTGGGCGAGGTCATCGCCTGGCGCAACACCTTCTGGGCCTTGTCCGACGCGATGGCCAAGAGCGAGGTGCCGTGGCTGGGCGGGATGATCCAGCCCGACTCGCAGTTCGCCGGCGCCTACCGGGTCATGAACCAGCTGGCCATGCCCAAGATCAAGAACATCATCGAACAGATCGTCGCCAGCGGTCTGATCTACCTCAACTCCAGTGCAGACGACTTCAAGGTGCCGGAGCTGCGGGGTTACCTCGACACCTACCTGCGTGGCTCGGACGGCATCAAGGCCGAGGAGCGGGTCAAGGTCATGAAGCTGCTCTGGGACTCGATCGGCACCGAGTTCGGCTCGCGCCACGAGCTCTACGAGATCAACTACATCGGCAGCAACGACGTGACTCGTCAGACCAACCTGTTCAGCGCCCGGGGCAACGGCAAGCTGGAGGACTGGAAGGCCTTCGCGCAGTCCGCCATGGACGAATACGACCTCGACGGCTGGACGGTGCCGGACCTCATCGGTCCGAACGACGTCAGCGTCTTCCACAGGGGCTGACATGGCTATCGCGATCGATTCCGCGCAGGTGTCCTACGCCGTCCCGGATCTGGATGTCATGGAGCAGTTCCTGACGTCGTTCGGTATGACGAAGGCGCCCGGCAGCGATGACCAGACCCTCTACATGCGGGGCACCGGGTCGCAGCACCACATCCACGTCACGCACAAGTCGCAGACTCAGCAGTTCATCGGCACCTCGATCGAGGTCGCGAGCCGCGACGACCTGGTCGAGCTGGCTGACAAGCCGGGCTCGTCGGCGATCACCGACTCCACGGAGCCCGGCGGCGGCGAACAGGTGGTGATGCACACACCCGACGGTTTCGAGATCCGGGCCATTCACGGGCGGGCCAAGGCGGACCCGGTCAAGACGCGGAAGCCGTTCGAGTTCAACAACATCGAGTGCAAGCGACGGGTCGCCGAGTGGGTGCGCATCGAGCGCGCGCCGCAGTCGATAGCCCGGCTGGGGCACTTCGTCCTGCACGTGTCAGACCACGACCAGACGATGGGCTGGCTGAACGACCGGTTCAACTTCCTGCCCTCGGACTACTTCCTCCCGCCGGGGCAGGACGGCCCGGTCGTCGGCACGTTCGTCCGCCTCGATCTCGGCCAGCAGCTGGTGGACCACCACTTCACGCTGATCCTGCAGTCCGAGCGCACCGGTGTGCACCACAGCGCCTTCGAGGTCACCGACATGGATGCGGTGATGGCCTCGCACGACTTCCTCGTCGAGCAGGGCTACACGCAGGACGTCGGCGTCGGCCGGCACCTGCTCGGCAGCCAGATCTTCGACTACTGGAAGGACCCCTTCGGGTTCCGCGTCGAGCACTACACCGACGGTGACGTCGTCGACGCCTCCCATCAGCCGGGCAGTTTCAACGGCACGGCGAGCGAGACGACCCAGTGGGGCACGCGGCCGCCGTTGGAGTTCTTCGAATGAGTATCGAAGCCGGCCCGGTCGTTGACGACGAACTGCGCCTCAAGCTGGTCGAGGCGGGCAGTGCCACCATCGCGAATCTGCTTTACAAGCGCGGCTTCCGCAACACCATGCCGTACGGTCTGCGTCCGCTGCGCGACGGGCAGCCGACACTGGTCGGCGAAGCGTTCACCCTTCGGTTCATCCCCGCCCGTGAGGACCTGGATGACATGAGCCGATATGCACGTGCGGACAACATCCACCGCCGGGCGATCGAGGAGTGTCCTGCCGGGAGCGTCCTGGTGATCGACACCCAGGGGTGCACTCGCGCCTCGAGCATGGGCGACCTGATGGCGACCCGCTTGCGGGTTCGCGGTGTGCGCGGCGTCGTGACCGACGGCGGATATCGGGACAGCGCGGGCATCGTCGAGACGAATCTGCCCTGTTTCCAGGTGCACCCGGCTCCGCCGGCTACCCCGATCGCTCTGCACCCGGTGGCGCTGCAGGAGCCGATCGGTTGCGGCGGTGTCGCGGTCTATCCCGGTGACGTGGTCCTCGGCGACAGTGACGGCGTCGTGGTCATCCCGCGCCAACTCGCCGACGAGGTGGCCGACGAGGGCGCCGCAGCGGCGGCCTACGAGGAGTTCGCCGCGCTGCAGCTGAAGGCGGGTCTGTCGATCTACGAGGTGTTCCCGGCGACCGAGCAGAGCAAACACGAATACGACAAGTGGGTCGCCGTGCGGCGTCCCGGGCTGGAGTGAACCGACATGACAGACGAAACCATCGCGTTCGACCAGGCGTCGCTGGAACGGCTGGTGCATGACACCGAGCTGAACGACGACGAATGGATCGACTACCCGGACTACGGCTTCCGGCAGTACTTCCTGCACAAGAACTCCGAGACCGGGGCGAGCATTGCGTTGCTGGAGTACGACAAGGGCGGGCGGATCCCCACGAAGCACACGCACGCGTCCAACCAGTTCATGTACTGCCTCGAAGGCGATTACGAATACACCGATTCCGGACTTCGTCTGCGCCCCGGCTCCTTCTACGCGAACCCGAAGGACCACCCGCACGGTCCGACCATCGCCCACGAGCGCAGCGTGCTGATCGAGATCTATGACGGCCCGCACTACTACGAGAAGCCCGAGTACCACACCGACGAGACGATCGGCGACTTTCTCGCGAACGACTGACACAGAACGCGTTTCGCCGCACTTCAGACTTTTTTGACGAAGGAACCAAACATGACAGTGACAACCTCCGAGAAGCCGGCCGTCTTCGACACCGCCAAGGTGCTGGCCGCCTTCGGACTGGACTCCGTGCACTCCGGTGCCTACATACCCAGCACCGGCTGGACCGACCCGCAAGCGCCCGAGGGCGAGCTGCTGGAAGCCGTCTGCCCGGCCGACGGCGAGGTCGTCGCGAGGATCGCCCCGGCCACGGCGCAGGACTACGACCGCATCATCGAGGACGCGATCGCCGCCCAGCGCAAGTGGTCCCAGGTGCCGCCTCCCGCCCGGGGTGCCCTGGTGCGACGCATCGGGCAGCTGATCGAACAGAACCTCGACGACCTGGCCGCACTGGTCTGCCTCGACACCGGTAAGTCGATCATGGAGGCCAAGGGCGAGCTGCGTGAGTCGATCGACATGTCGACCCTCGCGGCCGGGCAGGCCCGGATGCTCTACGGCTACACGCAGCAGTCGCAGCGTGCCGACCACCGGATGTACGACCAGTGGCTGCCGCTGGGGGTCGTCGGGATCATCAGCGCCTACAACTTCCCCGGGAACGTCTGGGCACAGAACGGCTTTCTGGCGGCGATCGCCGGCAACACTGTCATCTGGAAGCCGAGCCCGAAGGTACCGCTCACCGCGATAGCGTTGCAGCGCCTGGCCGTTCAGGCCTGCGAGGAGCTTGGGCACCCCGGCGTCTTCTCGATGTTCATCCCCACCGACGACGCGATCGCCGAGCGACTGGTCGCTGACGAGCGGATCGCGCTCGTTTCCTTCACCGGCTCGACCGGCGTCGGCAAGAAGGTGGCGGAGATCGTCGGCAGTACCCTCGGCCGTCGCTACCAGTTGGAGTGCTCGGGCAACAACGGTTGCATCGTGGACGAGACCGCAGACCTCGAACTCGCTGCCAAGGCACTGACTTTCGGTGTCGTGGGCACCACCGGCCAGCGCTGCACCAGCACCCGCCGCGTCATCGCACACCGCAGCATCGCCGACCGGCTGGTCGAACTCATGGGTCGTGCGTTCGACCAGATCGCCGTCGGCGACCCGCGCGACCCGGAGGCCGTCGTCGGGCCGCTGATCGATGCGGCCGCGGTGACCCGCTTCCAGCAGGTCCTCGCCGAGGCCGAGAAGTCGGGCGCCCGCGTGGTGCACGGCGGACACGTCATCGATCGGCCCGGGCTGTATGTCGAACCGACCATCGTCGTGGACGTCGACCCGCAGTCCGAGATCGCGCAGGAAGAGACGTTCGCGCCGATCGTGTCGGTGCTGGTCTACGACGACCTGGACGACGCGATCGCCATACACAACGACGTCGCGCAGGGACTGGCGTCCGGCATGCACAGCACCAACCTGATGAACATCGAACGGTTCCTGTCCTCGCGTGGCAGCGACTGCGGCATCGTCCGCGTCAACATGGGCACGACCGGCGCCGATGTCGGAGCGGCGTTCGGCGGTGAGAAGGAGACCGGCGGCGGCCGCACGGCCGGGTCCGACTCGTGGCGGGAGTTCATGCGCCGGCAGAGCGTCTGCGTCAACTGGAGCGGTAAGTCCGCCTGGGACGATCGGATCCAGCTGTGAGCGCCGGGCGGCAGCGTTTCCGCGCCGAGCAGGTGCGCGAGCCGGCGGACGGCATGTGGTCCAACTGCCTGCGCGTCGGGGACCTGATCTCCGTGTCGGGCATGACGGCACGCGGTGCCGACGGTGAGACGGTCATCGGCGACGAATACGACCAGGCAATGGTCATTTTCGGCAAGATCCGAGACCTGCTGGCCGCAGCCGGAGCGCAGCTGGATGACGTGCTGAAGATGACGATCTTCGTCACCGACATCACCCAGAACGCCAAGGTGTGGGACGCGCGCAAGCAGTTCTTCACCGGTGACTTCCCGACGTGCACCCTGGTCCAGGTGGCCGCGCTCGCCAAGCCGGAGATCCGGCTGGAGATCGAAGCACTGGCCGTGGCGGGCAGCAGCACGTCGCAATGACGACCCGGGTCCGCGCTGCGGCGCGGACCCGGCCCATCCCCTCCCAGAACGAAGGAACAACCACCATGTCCACAGCCAAGTCGCGACCGGCTCCGGTCGCCGCGCCGGGCGGAGCCCCGGTCGCCGAGGCCTCCATCGATTCCTCGTTGGCGTCGGCGGCCGAGGACCATTCGCTCGTCAGCGTCCCGGCTGCGGACCGCAAGAGCGGCTGGCAGCTCTCGTTGAGCCCGATGAGTGTAGCGACGGCTCTGGTGATCTTCGCGATCGCCGGATTCACCGTGGTCCTCGCCGGTTTTGGGCTCGGCATGCTGGCTGGTGTCACCGTGGCAGTGATCGGTGTGCTGCTCGGCCGGGCACTGGGCCAGATGGCCTACCAGACCGGCATGTCCAGCACGCTGACCGCTCGCTTCTTCGGCTTCGGCCTGCGCGGGTCGGCGGCGGGCTCGGTCATCTTCGCGGTGATGATCCTCGGCTTCCTGGCCGTCGAGTCGGCACTGCTCTACGAGGGCACGTTGCTCGCCTTCCACTGGAGCGACACGTGGCTGACCAAGATCGTGATCTACGGTCTCCTCGCCATTCTGTGGACGGCGCTGGCGATCTTCGGCCTGAAGCTCGCACTGCGAGCGACCGGGGTGCTGATCGTCGTCACGCTGGTGGTCGCGGTCTACATGGTCTTCCACATCTATGCCGCGGGCGACGCGAGCATGTCGACGGTCTTCGGTTACCACGGCATCGTGCCCGGCGGCTGGTGGCCGCGGCTGGAGGCCGCGCTCGGCCTGATGGGGGCGACCGGCGGGACCATCGCGCTGGTGACGACCGACTTCGCGCGCTACTGCCGGACCGGCCGCGATGTGACGATCCTGTCGATCAGCGGACCGCTCATGCAGAACATCGTGATGACCGTGCTGGGCTCACTGGTGGTCATCGGCGGTATGCCGGAAGTCGTGAAGTACCTGGTGGCCAACAACTCCGGGATGACCGCCGAGCAGGCCGGCCAGGTGGGCACCGGCTACGTCATGGGAAACACCGGAGCATTCTTCGTGATCTTCGCCGGGTGGCTCGGCTTCGTCACGATCTACGCGGCGCAGGCCAAGGCCCAGGCGATCAACGCCTATTCGGGGTCGCTGTCGCTGGTCAACCTCGTCGATGTCCTCTTCGGACGCAAGCCGGGTCGGGCCGTCATGGTCGTGGTCGCCAATGTCATTGCGCTGGTGATGATCTCGGCAGGCATCCTGGACAGCTTCAACAAGTATCTCGCCCACCTCGGTGCGTGCACCTTCGCGATGTGCGGCGTGATGGTGGCCGACTTCTACCTCGTCCGCGGCCGGCGATTCGAGATGCATCGTGAACGGCTGGAGATGTGGAACTGGGCGGGCCTGATCAGTCTGGCAGTTGCCGCGGCGGTCGGTGTGTTCCTGATCGCCACCGACACCTTCCCGCTCGGGTTCTTCGTCTCCTTCGTCGTGGCCGTCGTGCTCTACCCGGTGCTGCGTGCCGTCCTGCCCGAAGGCACCGGGACCTCGTTCGCGGACGAGGCCGACGCACTCGACGAAGCCGTCTGACCACGACGCCCACGCCACCCCACACCACGCCACGCTCGCGGTGGGCCGCACCTGTCGGCCACCGGATCCGCACCAGGAAAGGAAGTGCCATGTCGGAGTTGATGTGGAACTTCGAGCTCTACGAGAACGCCGACGAGGCGCTCACCCTGCCCGCCGCGTCCGTGGCGCCGCAGTTGACCGACCCGCGTGCGCTGCGCGACGCGCTCGGCAACTTCGCAACCGGTGTCGTGGTGCTCACCTACGAGGCCGGCGGGGTCTACTACGGGGTGACGGTCAACTCCTTCACCTCGGTGTCGATGGAGCCACCGTTGGTGCTGATCAGCATGCAGCGCAGCTCGCGGGCGCTGGGCTACCTGCTGGAACGGCCGTTCGCGGTCAACATCATGGGCAACGAACAGCTGCTCACCGCACTGCAGTTCGCCGGCAAGCCGCAGACGCACCAGATCGAGTGGGTGGAGGACGACAACGCCCCGTGGCTCAACGGGTCGCTGGCGCACTTCCAGTGCACCCCGTGGGCCGCCTATGACGGCGGCGATCACGTGCTGGTGCTGGGTCAGGTGTCCTCCTTCGGACAGGAGACAGCCGCCAAACCGCTGCTGTTCTACCAGGGTGCCTGGCGGGCGCTGGCGCTACCGAACGACGGATCGACGGAGGCATGGGGATGAGCCGGACCGGACTGAGCGCCGACGTCGCTGCCGTCGTCGAACGACTCGCGGCGGCATACGACCTCTTCCAGGTCGAGGCCGAGGTGGGGGAGCGGCTGCGCCGCCCGAGCCCCGCGGTGCGCGACGCGCTGCAGGACAGCGGGGTCTTCGGCCTGATCATGCCGCGCGAGCTCGGCGGGCTGGAGGCGACGCCGACCGAGGTGCTGACCGTGATCGAACGGCTCTCGTATGCCGATGCCTCGCTGGGCTGGCTGGCCCGGTCGATCGTCACCGAGACGGCGCTCGCGGCGACCTATCTGCCGCAGGAGGCGATCGAGGAGCTGCGCACCGACGGGTTCCCGCTGGTCAGCGGGCACGCCACGTCTTACACGGGAACGGCCGAGGCGGCCGAGGGTGGTTACCGGGTCACCGGGACCTGGCATTTCGCGCCCGGCACGTCCGTCGCGACCCACCTGAACCTCTCGGTCACTTGCGACGACGGCGAGCCGCTGGTTTGCCTGGTGCCGCGCAACGACGTGTGGCTGGCCGACAACTGGGACATGCTGGGCCTGCGCGCGACCGCCAGCCTGGACTACTCCGTAAAAGACCTGTACGTGCCGGCTCGGATGACGTTCCGTATCCAGCACGGCAAGGCCCTGCGTGGCGGCGAGTCCAGCCGGCTGAGTCCGGCGCTGCTGGCCGGGCT
>NZ_JBQCGS010000094.1:0-15820 GCF_051955415.1 Flexivirga sp. | reverse complement strand
AACGGACACCAAACACATCGAGAGGACACGAAATCCGCCCGTTTGCGGGCCGGATTTCGTGTCCTCTCAGTACGTTGTGTGTCCGCTCGGCAGCAAGCGAGCGGCCGCACGCCGGGTGGGGTCGTGCCTCAGGCGGGCTCGCCGACGACGGTGACCTCGATGTTGCCGCGGGTCGCCTTGGAGTAGGGGCAGAACTGGTGTGCCTTGTCGGCCAGCTCCTGCGCCTTGGCCGCGTCGACACCCGGGATCTTCGCGGTCAGCGCGACCGCGATGCCGAAGCCGGTGTCGGTCTTGCCGAAGGTGACGTCCGCCGTCACCGTCGACTCGCTCGCGTCGACGCCGTCCTGCTGCGCCATGGCGTTGAGCGCACCGGAGAAGCATGCCGAATAGCCTGCCGCGAAAAGCGTTTCGGGGTTCGCCTTCGGGTTGGCCTGGCTGCCCGGCTTGCCGAGCGGCAGGTCGACCACGCCGTCGGCGCTCTTGACGTTGCCCTCGCGGCCGCCCTTGGCCGTGGCCGCGGTGGTGTAGAGGACCTCAGTGACTTTCTCGGACATCTCATCGCCTTTCGAGAGGAAGTGGCCACCTCGTCGGACTCACCGCAACGCCGAGAGGACGCCGGTCTGTCCGCCGATGTGTGTAGTACGACCTTCACACACCGCTCGTGTGGGGCGTGCGGCAACCCCCGGGCAGGACACGCGTTGTTCAGCGGCCCCTCACGATCGCCCGGGCCAGCGAATGCCATCCCGCCAAGAGATCCGGTTGGGACATCCCGCGATCGGTCGTCAGATGATGAGTGACGTCGGCGTCCAGGATGCTGAGCAACGACTCGGCGAGCACCTCGACATCGCGCTCGACTCCGCACTCCCGCAGCAACATCCGAAGGTGCATCGCCGAGACCTTGCGCGCCGGGACGGAGAACTTGTCGATCGGCGCCTGCGCGGCGGCGAGCATCAGCCGGGCGTGCAACCGGTCCATGCGCAGCCGGGCAGCGCCATAGGCCAGCAGCCGGTCCAGTGGCGGGGCGCCGGGGCCGAGCGGCGGGGGGCCGGTCATGTGCGCCTGCTGGAACTCGCGCTCGGTCTCGTCGGTGAGTGCGGCGAACAGGCCGGAACGACTGCCGAACGCCCGGAAGATCGTCCCCTTGCCGACACCGGCGCAGGCGGCGAGCCCGTCCATGGTGAGCGCCTCGACACCATCGCGCTCGATCACCGTGCGCGCCGCGGCCAGGATGCGGTCGGAGTTGGCCGCCGCGTCCCGGCGGACCCGTGGCGGCATCGTCGCCATCGGCAGCGGGCGTGGTGTGGGCATGACCACATTCTCCCATCCGGACGGCTGCCGGGTTGCCGCCGGGAAGAAAAGCGGACTATGGTCCGTTTAGTTGTTTTGTCCGTTCCACCCGCCACCTCGAGAGGCCCCCATGACCACCACGCTCGCCGTCCTCGTCGGCAGTCCTCGCTCCGCGTCCATTCACCGGCAGTTGGCCGACGTCGTCGCCGACCTCGCCCCGGAGAACACCCGGGTCGAGATCATCGACTACCTGGAGACGCTGCCGTTCTACAACGAGGACAACGACACCGAGACCGCGCCCGAGCCGGTGCAGCAACTGCGCACCCAGCTCGGCACCGCCGACGCGGCACTGTTGCTGTCCCCCGCCAACAACGGCACCCTCTCCGCGGTGCTGAAGAACGCGATCGACTGGGCCTCGCGGCCCTATGGCCAGTCATCGCTCAGCGGCAAGCCGGTGGCCGTGTCCTCCGCCGCTCACAACACCTCCACCGTGGTGGAGCACACGCACCTCGCGGTCACCATTGCCGGCGGCCGCCCCCTGGCGGATGCCAGCGCCACGTTCGCCCTCGGCGAGTTGGCCGACGTCGACATCGCGACCCACGAGCCGATCAGCACCGCGCTGCGCGCGACCGTCACCGCGCTGGTGCAGGCGACGGAGACGACCAGCTCGGCGGCCTGATCCCGACGGGTCCCCTCAGGCCGGCGTCAGCGCCAGCTCACTGGCGACGACGCCGGCCAGGTGCTGGGCGATCTGCTGGGCCCGCTCGGCCGAGGCGGCTTCGACCATGACACGGACGACTGGCTCCGTGCCGGACTTGCGCAGCATAACCCGGCCGAGCCCGCCGAGGTCGCGCTGGGCGTCGGCGACGGCCGACTGCACCACCGGATGCCCGTCGACGGCGTGCTTGTCGACTCCTGGGACATTGACCAGATACTGCGGCAGGCGCGTCATACAGGCCGCCAGTTCGCGCAGCGAGGAGCCGGTCGAGGCCACGCGAGCCGCGAGCATCAGGCCGGTCAGCACGCCGTCGCCGGTGGTGCCGTGTTCGAGCAGGATGACGTGGCCGGACTGCTCGCCGCCCAGCGAGTAGCCACCGCGGCGCATCTCCGCCAGCACGTAGCGGTCGCCGACATCGGTGCGCTTGACGGTGATGCCGGCACCGGCCATCGCCTGCAGCAGGCCCTCGTTGCTCATCACCGTCGCCACCAGGGTGTCGCCGGCGAGCGCGTGTCGTTCGTGCAGGTCGAGCGCCAGGATGGCCATGATCTGGTCGCCGTCGACCTCCGCGCCGGTGGCGTCGACCGCCAGGCAGCGGTCGGCGTCGCCGTCGAAGGCGAGGCCGAAGTCCGCACCCAGTTGCGGCACGAGCCGGCACAGGTCCTGCAGGTGCGTGGACCCGACACCGTCGTTGATGTTGAGACCATTGGGTTCAGCGCCGACCAGGGTGACTTCGGCTCCGGCGCGCTCGAAGGCTTCCGGGGCGATCGTGCAGGCGGCACCGTTGGCGGTGTCGAGCACGATGTGCAGCCCGTCCAACCGGTGTGGCATGGCACGGAGCAGGTGGGCGACATACCGCTCGGCGCCTTCGGCGAACGGCTTGATGCGGCCGACCTGGTCGCCGGTGGGCCGCTCCCAGTCGCTGCGCAGCCGGGCCTCGATGGCGTCCTCGGTCGCGTCGGGCAGCTTGTGCCCGCCGTGGGAGAAGAACTTGATGCCGTTGTCGGGCATCGGATTGTGCGAGGCGGACAGCATCGCGCCCAGATCGGCACCGGCCGCTGCGGTCAGGAACGCGATCGCCGGCGTCGGCAGCACACCGGCGTCGTAGACGTCGACACCGGCGGACGCCAGGCCCGCGATGGTGGCGGCCGCCAGGAACTCACCGGACGCTCGCGGGTCACGACCGACGACGGCCGTGGGCCGGTGACCGGCGAACTCGCCCTCCTCGGACAACACGCGCACCGCGGCCACGGACAGGTCCAGGGCGAGCTCCGCCGTGATGTCCCGATTGGCCAGGCCGCGCACCCCGTCGGTGCCGAACAAGCGCCCCATGGATCACCTCAAACTCTCGAAGACTCCGGCGCGCGGAAGCGCCGGTGTGCCGTCCGACAACGGTCGGACGACCGTCGAACAGCCCACAGCAGGGTAAGCGACAGCTGCACGCGCCGGTAAATCGCAGCATAGGGCGTCTGGCCGACCCATGATGTTCGACGTATGACGGGCGCCACCGGTTGGCCTGCCCACGGCTGCCCGCCGGGCGACATACGGAACGGCCCCGGCGAAGTGCTCGCCGGGGCCGTGCGCAGTGCCAGAAGCAGTGCTCAGCGCTTGGAGTACTGCGGGGCCTTGCGGGCCTTCTTCAGACCGGCCTTCTTGCGCTCCGGGACGCGCGCGTCACGGGTCAGGAAGCCGGCCTTCTTCAGTGCCGGGCGGTTGAGCTCCTCGTCGACGCCGTTCAACGAACGGGCGACACCGAGGCGGACGGCGCCGGCCTGGCCGGAGGGGCCGCCGCCGTGCACGCGGACGAGCACGTCGTACGCGCCGTCGAGCTCGAGGACCTTCAGCGGCTCGTTGACGATCTGCTGGTGCACCTTGTTGGGGAAGTACTCCTCCAAGCTGCGGCCGTTGATCTTCCACTCACCGGTGCCGGGGACGATGCGCACGCGGGCGATGGCCTGCTTGCGGCGGCCGGTGCCGGCGCCGGGCGCGGAGGCGCTCGGGCGGGCGGCGGGCTCGTCGCCGGCCGGGGCGGTGCTCGACTCGGAGGTGTAGCTGGTCAGCTGCGGCTCGTCGTCCTCCAGGACGTCGACCTGCGTCTGGTCGGTCATCTTGTCAATTCTCCTTGGAAGTCCGGGCGGGCGCTTACTGCGCGACCTGAGTGATCTCGAACGGCTGGGGCTGCTGCGCGGCGTGCGGGTGCTCCGGGCCGGCGTAGACCTTGAGCTTGCTCAGCTGCTGACGCGAGAGCGAGTTGTGCGGCAGCATGCCGCGGATGGCCTTCTCGACCGCCTTGGCGGGGCTCTTGGCCATCAGCTCGGTGTAGGACGTGGACTTCAGACCGCCCGGGAAACCGGAGTGGCTGTAGGCCTTCTTCTTCTCGAGCTTGGCACCGGTCAGGGCGACCTTGTCGGCGTTGATGATGATGACGAAGTCACCGGTGTCGACGTGCGGCGCGAAGGTCGGCTTGTGCTTCCCGCGCAGCAGGATCGCGGCCTGGGAGGCCAGGCGGCCGAGGACGACGTCAGTGGCGTCGATGACGTGCCACACGCGGTCCTGCTGGACCTGCGCCGGCTTGGGCGTGAAGGTACGCACGAGTCTGCCTTTTCTTGTTGATCGTGACTCGAGGGCAGCCGCTGGCCGCCCTCATGTCGGTGGTTGGTCGGTGGTTGCGCGCGATGCACAACAGACGTCCATTCTACGAAGGGGGCGTCATACCACCCAAATCGGACGAATCCTGCAGTTTCGCAACGGTTTTCGCTGCCCTGTTGCCGCATCGCCGAGGGTTTACATCGAATGTGTGCACAACTATTGTGCATGTATGCCGTCGCGTGACAAGCCCCGTTCCCCCGGGTCGGACCGGCTGCGCGCCCTCGCCCACCCGCTGCGCTCCCGGTTACTGGCCCAGCTGCGGGTGCACGGGCGTGCAACGGCCACCGACCTGGCACGCGCGCTCGATACGCACACGGGTGCGACCAGCTATCACCTGCGCCGTCTGGCCGAGGCGGGCCTGATCGAGGACACCGGCACCGGCACCGGCAAGCGGCGGGTGTGGGCTGCTGCCGAACCGGCGGGTCGTGCCGAACCCGAGGCGCTGGACGAGGACGATCTGGCCGCCGAGCAGTGGCTGCAGCGCGACTACATCGAGCACTTCGCCGAACGCGCCGGCGCCTGGATCGACGACAGCGGCCGTTGGCCGGACACCTGGCAGGAGCACTGCGGGCTGGCCGATCACGCCGTGCTGGTGACCACGGAGCAACTGACCGCGCTGGCCGCCGAGATGGCCGAGGTCATGGAGCGCTACCGCCGCGCCGGAGCCGGCTCCCCCGGAGCCCGGAGGGTGGCGGCATACACCGCACTGCTGCCGGTCGACCCGCCGCCGAGTGGCGGCTAACGGGTCCGCTCGACGCGCTCCTCGTCCCACACCGGCTCGGGCGTCTCACGGATCCTGCCATCGGATCCGAAGACCAGGAAGCGGTCGAATCCTCTGGCGAACCAACGGTCGTGAGTCACCGCGACGACGGTGCCGTCGAACGCGTCGAGTCCGGCCTCGAGCGCCTCGGCCGAGTGCAGGTCGAGGTTGTCGGTGGGCTCGTCCAGCAGCAGCAAGGTGGCGCCGGACAGCTCCAGCAGCAGGATCTGGAAGCGCGCTTGCTGACCGCCCGACAACGACGCGAACGTCTGCTCCGCCGCGCGGGCGAGCTCGTAGCGGTCGAGCGCACGGGAAGCCTGTTCCCGCGGCATGCCGTCGCGGTGCTCGTCGCCCCGGTGCAGGATCTCCAGCAGCGTCCGCCGGTCCCACGCATGCGTGCTGGCCGCCTGGGCGGACTGGGCGAACCAGCCGGGACGAACTCGCGACCCGAGCCGCGCAACGCCGTGGTGTTCGACCGGTTTCGGCGGGTTGTCGCCGACCGGGCGGTGCTCGATGTCGGGATCTGAACCACCGGCGGCGAGGAGCCTCAGGAAGTGCGACTTGCCCGAACCGTTGGAGCCCAGCACCGCCACCCGCTCGCCGTACCAGACCTCCAGCTCGAACGGCTTCATCAGCCCTGCGAGCTCCAGCCCCTCGCAGATCACCGCCCGTTTCGCGGTGCGGCCACCCGACAACCGCATGCTGACGTGCTGCTCGAACGGCACCACCTCCGGTGGTCCGGCGTCCTCGAACTTCGCCAATCGTGTCTGCGCGGCGCGGTAGCGCGCCGCCATGTCGGAGTTGTATGCCGCCTTGACCTTGTACATCTGCACGAGCTGCTTGAGCTTCAGGTGCTCCTCGTCCCAACGCCGGCGCAGCTCCTCAAGCTTGTCGATCCGGTCGATGCGTGCCTGATGGTAGGTGGCGAAGCCACCCGGGTGCACCCATGCGTGGGCACCGGCCGCAGCGGGTTCCAGCGTCGCGATGCGCGTGGCGACGTTGGCCAGCATCTCGCGATCATGGCTGATGAAGAGCACCGTCTTGGGTGAGGACTCCAGCTGCGCCTCCAGCCACCGCTTGGTCGGCACGTCCAAGGAGTTGTCCGGCTCGTCGAGCAGCAGCACCTCCTCCGGGCCGCGCAGCAGCGCCTCGAGGACGATGCGTTTCTGCTCGCCGCCGGAAAGCGTCGACACGTCACGGAATTGCGCGCGATCGAACGGTATGCCGATCGCCGACACCGTGCAGACGTCGCATGACGTCTCCCAGTCGTAGCCGCCCACCTCGGCCCAGTCCGCGAGCGCCTGTGCATAGGCCAACTGGGCAGGCTCGTCGTCTCGCTGCATGATGGCCAGTTCGGACTCGTCGACCGCCTTGGCCGCCACGCGGATCCGGTCCGGCGCAACGGTCAGCAGCAGGTCGCGCACGCTGAAGTCCTCGACCTCGGGGCGCGCCCGGCCGATGAACTGCGGCATGACGGCCAGGCCGCCGGAACGAGTGATGGCGCCTTCGTGCGCATCGAGCTCCCCGGCGATGATCCGCAGCAGCGTCGTCTTGCCGGTACCGTTCGGACCGACCAGTCCCACCTTGGCGCCTTCGCCGACGCGCAGGCTGACACCGCCGAGCAACGGCCGGCCGTCGGGCAGGAAGTAGTGCACTGCATTGACATCGATATGACCCACGACCGTCAAGCATCACCTATGCGCGGTGCCACGTCATCCGGGTTTCGTCCAACACACCACCGGCGCCCGGTCGTCTCGATATCGATCCGGTGACATGCCCACCACACCTCCGGCCGAAGTGGTCTACTGCATCGAACGGGATCGAGCTTCGATCCCGACAGGGTGGAAGTCATGTTCTGGATCATCGTGCTGATCGTCTTCGTCGCGCTGTGCGGCGGGATGCTCCTGCTGCAACGCAGCCGAGGGGGTGGCGGTGACGGCAGCGGGTCGGGCGTCGACAATCACAATGCGCTGCAGAACGGCGCCGCCAAGGCGTACGGCACTCGCCAGCAACGGGACCAGGGCCCGTGGGTGTGAGCGCGCGTCGTTGAGCATGTCCCGGCCTCGGCCGCCATGTCAATAATGAACATTTCATGACCGGAAGAGAGAAACTCTTGCCAATGGCGTGATGTGCCACCAAGGTGTGGTGGGTGCACTCACCCCGTCGCAGGCTTTCCTCGTCCATCCCGCTGCCGCACAGCGTGGTCGCGTTCGCTACCGCCACGCTCGTCGCATGCGCGCTGGCGGCACCGGCGGGCCGGGCCGCTGCGGCTCCGCCCACCGCTGCGGCTACCGCGGCGGCAGCCCACTCGTCGGCGGCTCATCCGCGAGCCGGCGACCGGCCGGCCACTGCCGACGACATCCGGGGACTGGACGGCGCCGACTCGGTCTATCTGCGCCGGCGTTCGACCGCTGTTGCGCCCGGTCTCGACCTGACCTCGTTCCAGCGTCTCCAACCGGGTGGCTGGGTGACCGGTCGGGTGATGACCGCGGATCTGGACACACCGTCGTTGTCGCTCGGCCTGTCCGACGGGGGCGCGGTGTCGGGTGCGAACGCGCCGGTCAGTGAGTTCGCCGATCAGCCGCAGGTGGTCGCTGCCGTCAACGGCGACTACTACGACATGAATGCGTCCGATGCCCCGGTCGGCACCGACATCGCGGACGGCACGGTGCACAACGCAGGAGCCACGGCACGGCAGGCCTTCACCGTCAGCGACGGCAAGGCCGCGATCCGCGAGTTGATGTCCGCCGCGACCCTCCGCGCCGACGGTGTCACCACGAAGATCGCAGCGGTGAATTCGCCTACGTTCCAAGCGGGTTCAGTCGGCCTCTTCACCTTGCTGTGGGGCCGCTACCCGATCGGGCGGCTGCTGACGGCGAACGAACCGGTCCGTGTCGTGACCGTCGTGAACAGCACCGTCACGGCGGTCAGCGACGAGCGATCCGCGCTCGAGGAGCCTGCCGACATACCGTCCGGCAGCTCGCTGCTGGTGGCACGCGGTGCCGGGACGAAACGGTTGGCGTCCCTCGCCGTCGGGACCCACGTCGAGCTGACGGTCAAGGCCAGTGCACCGGTCGACCTGGCCATCGGCGGCAGCCAGCGCCTGCTCACCGATGGCCGGAAGACGACCGAGGACCAGGTCACCGCCGCGCGTACGGCGATCGGCATCAGCAAGGACGGCAGCCGCCTGTGGGTGGTCAGCCTCGACGGCCGCCAGGGCGACAGTCACGGTATGACGATCCAGGAGCTCACCGACTTCCTGGCCGACCTCGGCGCCTGGAACGCGATCAATCTGGACGGCGGCGGCTCGACCACCATGGTCGCGCGTCCGGCCGGCGCGTCCGGTCTCTCCGTCGTCGGCCGCCCATCGGACGGGGCGGAACGGCACGTGTCCAACGCCCTCGTCTTCCGGTCCACTGCGAGCGGCCCCTCGACATCGGTGGTCGTGCGGCCCGTCCTGCAGCCGGCCGCCGGACTCCCCGCCGACGGGGCGAACGACACCCTCATCGGGCTCAGCCGCACGGTGCACGGCACGCGTCTCGCCGCGGACCTGAGCCCGGCGCCCGGCGGCGGCCACTTCACCGCCACCCCGGGCCGGGTGCTGCAGACCGTCGCGGGTGACCCCACCAGCACGGTCGTCCGCGGTCGCACGACCGGATCGGCGACGGTCACCTTCCGCGCAGGACGCCACCACGCGGCGATCCCGATCACCGTGCACGGCAGGGTGGCCCGGCTGACACCGTCCAGCGCGGTGATGTCCATCCCGTCCCACGGCAAGAGCCGAACCCTCACCTTGACCGCGTCGGATGCCGACGGCTTCACCGTGCCGGTCGAGACCCGCGACGTGCGGGTCCGGGCCGGCGAGGGTGTCCGCGTCACCGCCGACGGCCCGTCCGGATTCACCGTCACACCGAACGCCGGCAAGCTCTCGAGCTCAATCACCTTCACCGTGGCGGGACACGACCTCACCGTCCCGGTCACCGTCGGGTATGACGAGAAGACCCTTGCCGACTTCACCGACGCGTCCTCCTGGACGTTCGCCGCCGACCGCGCGACCGGCTCCGTCACGCCGGTCGACGGACCCGGGGGCGACACCGGCGCACCGCGCGGGCTGGGCCTCGATTTCGACTTCAGCACGACCACCGCGACCCGTGGCGCGTATGCCGTGCCCCCGGCACCGTTGCCCGTGCCGGGGCAGCCGCAGGCTCTCGCGCTGTGGATCAAGGGCACCGGCAAGGGTGAGTGGCCGCGGCTGATGATCACCAAGGGCGACGGGACCTCGACCAACCTCGACCCCGAGCAGGGAGCGAGCAATCCGATCGTCACCTGGAACGGCTGGCAGCAGGTGCGCTTCCCGGTGCCGACCGGCACGCCATACCCGATCACGCTCACCAAGATCCGCTTCATGGAGACGCGGTCGGACGCCAGTTACACCGACCAGCTGGCGGTGGCCGGACTGACCGCCCAGGTCCCACCGGCGGTCACGCTGCCGGACACACCCTGGCCGACCGATCCCGCCGTTGTGGCCGCCGGTGCGACCGACCACAGCCCGCAGCGGATCGCGGTGATGAGCGACACCCAGTTCGTGGCCCGGGATCCCGACTCGCCGATTGTCGCGGCAGGGCGTAGGGCGCTGCGTGAGATCGTCGCCGCCCATCCGGATCTGCTGGTCATCGACGGCGACTTCGTCGACGAGGGTTCACCGGCGGACATCGCCTTCGCCAAGCAGGTCCTCGACGAGGAGGTCGGCGACCGCGTGCCCTATGTCTACGTGCCCGGCAACCACGAGGTGATGGGCGGCCCGATCAGCAACTTCCAGAACGTCTTCGGTGCCACGTCCACGCATCGCGACCTCGGCCGCACCCGCATCATCACGCTCGATTCGTCGTCGGGCACCCTGCATCCGGGCGGCTCGACCGAGCAGCTGCGGATGCTCCAGGAGCAGCTTGCCGACGCGGCGCGCAACCCCCGCATCACCGGCGTGCTCGTCTTCAACCATCACCCCGTCGATGACCCGCAACCCGACAAGGCGTCCCAGCTCGGTGACCGCTACGAGGCGGCCGCCCTGCGGCGGACGCTGGCGCACTTCACCGCGACCAGCGGCAAGTCGATCGCACAGGTCAACGGTCACGTCGGCATCTTCTTCACCGACGCCGCGGACGGCGTCACCCGCATCATCAACGGCAACTCGGGCAAGACCCCGAGTGGCTCGCCTGAGCAGGGCGGATTCACCGGCTGGACCATGCTGGGCATCGATCCCGGCGCCGGCGTCGTGGGCACCGTGCCGCGGACCGGAGCACGGCTGCCGTGGCTGCGGGACGAGACTCACGCCCGCGTCGACGCGTTGAATCTCTCCGCCCCGTCGCAGCTGGCGGTTGGCGCCAGCGGCGAGGCGACCGCGACGATCAGTCAGGACCAGACGCGCACCGTCCCGGTCGCCTGGCCGGTCAGCGCCGCCTGGGGCGGAGACGGCGTACGCATCGGCGACGCCCACGGCCGGGCCGTCGTCGCGTTCGACCCGGCCAGCGGGAAGCTCACCGGCATACGACGCGGCACTGCGACACTCACGGTCACCGTCAACGGAGTGACGAAGCGGGCCACCATCGAAGTCGGTTGACGCCGCCCGGCGTCGCGAGGGTATGCCGAAGGTGCGCCCCAGCGCACTGCCGGCATCAGCAGCGCGCGGCGTCCTCCAGCTCGGCCAGCGCGTCCTCCAGGTGGTGGATCATCCGCTGGACCGACGGTGCACTGCTGCGGCATGCGGTGATGCCGAAGTCGACCTGGTCGTCATACGTGACCAGGGTGATGTTCATCGCCATGCCGTCGAACGGGATCGACGCGGGATAGGTGCCGTCGAGGCGAGCACCGTTGAAATACATCCGCTTCCGCGGCCCCGGCACGTTGGAGATGACGACGTTGAACGGTGGCCGGCCCACCCGGCCGTAGCCAGGCAGCATCGACAGGCCCAGACCGGCGATGTGGTAACCCGACATCAGCAGCAGCTGCAACGGCGTGAGTTCGCGCATCGTCCGTTTGGCGGCGGTCGTCGACTCGTGGATGACCTCCAGCCGCTCGACCGGGTCCACGACGTCGGTGCCGAGCGCGGCGATCATCGCGCCGATCTCGTTGCCGCCGACCTCGCTGGTCTCGTCGCGCAGGTTCACCGGGCACATGGCCGTCAGGGACCGGTCCGGCAGGTCGCCGAGCTCGTCGAGGTAGCGCCGCAACGCGCCGCCGCAGACCGCCAGCGCCACGTCGTTCAGCGACACCTCGCAGACCTCGGCGATGGCCCGGAACCGGCCGAGCTCGAAGGTCTGCGCCACGAACCGGCGGGCCCCGCCGATCCGGCCGTTGAGGATGGTCCGCGGTGCGTCGAAGGGCGTGGTGAGCCCGGTGTCGCGCAGTGACCGATAGGCCACCTTGAGAGAGGTGGGGCCGATGCTGGCCAGCTCCCCGGCCAGGTCGATGCCACTGCGCAGCACCGCGGCGGGGTCCGGCAGGGCGTGGCCGGTGCGCGGGGCGGTGGCGGCGGCTTCCACCTCCGCGGCGGGCAGTGCGTATGGCGGCAGACAGTCCTGCGCGTCGGGGTCGGGGCTGCAGGCCCGCTGCATCAGGTGCAGCGCGGAGACGCCGTCGACGAGCGCATGGTGGATCTTGGAGAAGACCGCCACCCGGCCGTCCTCGAGCCCCTCGACGGTGTGCACCTCCCACAGCGGCCGGTGCCGGTCCAGCAGCGAACCCTGCCAGCGCGAGGTGAGCTCGAACAGCTCTCGCAACCGGTGCGGTCCGGGAACGGCGGACCGCCGGATGTGATGGTCCAGGTCGAGACCGGCGTCGACCGACCACCGGAAGTTCCCGAGCAGACCCACCGGGTCCTGGGGTCTCAGCCGGAACCGCCGGCTGATCTGCTCCGGCTCGAGGGCGGTGAATTGGTCGCGCACCCAGGTCGCCGACTCACCGTCGGGCACCGTGAACACCTGCAGGCCGCCGACATGCATCGGGTGCTCGCGCGACTCGATCATCAGGAAGCCCGCGTCGACAGGTCCCATACCCGGCATCCGAAAGCCGCCTCTCCGCTGATGGTCCCGCTTGTGACCGGGCCGTAGGCCTAGGGTAGGGCGCTGGACAGGAACGATTCACCCCGCGGACCGATCGCATCCGGACGGAGGCTTGCACCATGACGTCGACTGCCAGACCGACGATCCGGCCGGGAGCCGGTGAGGCGGTCACTGCGCCCGCGGTCCGGACGAAGTTCCCGCGGACCAGCCGGCGGTCGGCGGCACTGGCGGGCGGCCTGCACGCGGTGGCCAAACCGGCCCTCAACGCCTGGAGCTACGCACCGGCGCTGTCCCGGTTGTCACCCCTGCTGGACCGCACGGCCGACCGGTTGACGCTGCCCGTCGGGACGTCGGTGTCGACGGTGCAGCTCGGACCCTGCGATGCCGAGTGGATCCGCGCCTGCCGAGCACGCGACGACGGCGCGGTGCTTTATCTGCACGGCGGAGCGTTCATCGTCTGCAGCCTGGCCTCCCACCGCCGGCTCGTCGCCGCCACGTCCCGGGTGACCCGGCTCCCGGTGCTCAACGTGAACTTCCGGATGCTGCCCGCGGTCACCCGGGAAGGCATGATCGCCGACTGCCTCGCCGGCTACCGCTGGCTGCTGGACCAGGGCTACCCCGCCGACCGGATCAGCATCGTCGGCGACTCGGCCGGCGGCTACCTGGCGTTCGCGGTCGCGCTCGCGCTGCGGGACGAGGGCCTGCCGATGCCCGCGTCCCTCACCGGCCTGTCGCCACTGCTCGACATCGGCACCGAGCGGAAGGCGGCCAGCCCGCACCGGGACAAGTGCGATCTGTTCACGGTGCGCAGCTGCCGGGCGTTGCAACGTTTGGTGGCACGAGTGGACGCCAAGCACGAGACCAGCGGCGACCGGATCTGCCCGATCGACGCGGACCTGCACGGATTGCCGCCGGTGCTCCTCCAGATGGGGTCGCGGGAGATCCTGCGACCCGACGCCGAGGAGATGGCCGACCGGCTGGCAGCGGCAGGGGTCCCCACCCAGCTGCAGATCTGGACCGGCCAGGTGCACGTCTTCCAGGCCGCCGCCTCCTGGGTGCCCGAGGCGGCCCGGGCGATGCGTGAGGTCGGGCGGTTCGTACGAGCCAATCTGCCTGTTGCTCAGGGCAGTTCGCGCACCGCCCGGGACTCCTCGGCACGGGCGGCCAGTTCGCCGTCCGCCGGATAGAGGACCTCCTCCAGGCACAAACCGTGCGGCGGCATCACCGTCACGCCCGGATCGCGGCGGCCGGCGGTGAGCACCTCCGCCGGCCACTGTGCGGTATGCCGCCCCAGCCCGACGGGCACCACGGCGCCCACGAGCGATCGCACCATCGAATGACAGAACGCGTCGGCGAGCACCGTGCCGGTCAGCACGCCGTCGGCATCGCGGTGCCAGCGGTAGTCCAGCAGCGTGCGCACCGTGGTCGCGCCCTCCCGCTTCTTGCAGAATGCGACGAAGTCTTTCAGCCCCACCAGCGTGCGCGCGGCTGCATTCATGGCGTCGACCCCCAGCGGGCCGCGCACCACCACCGTGTCACGGCGACGGACCGGGTCCAGGGCGGCCGGGTCGTCGACCAGTCGGTAGCTGTAGCGCCGCGAGACCGCCGAGAAACGGGCGTCGAAACCGTCCGGCGCGGCGGCGACCCGGTGGACCACGACGTCGGCGGGAAGCACCCCACCGAGCCTGGTCACCGCCGCCTCGTGCGGGCTCCGTGCAGAACGACCCGGCAGGGCGTCATACAGCTGCTCGTCGACGTCGACATGGCACACCGCGCCCCGGGCGTGCACCCCCGCGTCGGTCCGGCCGGCGACCGTCAACCTCGGCGGCTGGCACCGCAGGATCGTGCCGAGGGCCTCGGACAGCACCTGCTCGACCGTGCGCCGTGCCGGTTGTGCGGCCCATCCGGAGAAATCGGTGCCGTCATACCCGAAGTCGATCCGCAGTCGCATGGCTCGGAGCCTATCCGCCGGCGAAGATGGTCAATCGTCCAATTTCGCCCGTGGCGCGGACCGCCGTGCCAGGATGCCGAGAGTGAGCTACTCCCCCCGCGCCGCGATCGCCGCCGGTTACTTCGTCCAGGGCTGTGTCTTCCTGTCGCTCACCACGCGCCTGCCGAAGTTCGAGGAGCACTGGGGCATCTCGCAACTCGGCCTCACGCTGCTCATGCTGATGATCGTGCTCGTGGCCGGCTGCGGATCCCTGCTGGCCGAGAAGGTCGCCCCCCGCCGCGGCAGCGCGCTCCTGCTGCGCGCCGGTCTTCTCGCGATCACTGTCGCCCTGCTGGTCAGCGGCATCGCCCCCGGCATCCCGGTGCTCGTCCTGGGCCTGGCCATCTACGGCGTGGCGCTCGGCATCGTGGATGCGACCACCAACATGCAGGCGGTCTCCCTGGAGCACCAGCTCCGACGTACCGTGCTGCCGTCCTTCCACGGGGCGTGGACCGCCGGTGGCATCACCGGGACGCTGCTGACGCTCGCACTCCCGCACGCCTCGATCGCCGCCCTGTCCAGTGGTCTGGCGCTCCTGCCGCTCGCCGCGGCGCTCGCACGATTCCTGCCCGGATCGGGCACCGCCCCGGATCCCGATGCGGCGGCCGGCATCCCGTGGCGGCCGATCCTGCTCGTCGGTGCGGCGTGCGTGATCTTCTACACCGTCGACACCGCCTCGACGACTTGGGGATCGGTCTATTTCGACCACACGCTGGCGGCGCCCGAGGGCCTGGTCGCGCTCGCGACCCTGCCCTATCTGGTGGCATCGCTGGCGGCCCGGGTCGCCGGCGACCGGCTCACCGATGCGTTCGGCGCGGCACGACTGCTGCGCAGCGGCGCACTGATCGCCGTCATCGGGCTGGCCATCGTCGTCGTCGCACCCAGCTGGCCGGTGGGCATCGCGGGCTTCCTGGTGCTGGGCGCCGGCATCGCTGTCGTGGCACCGCTGTCCTACTCCGCGGCCGCGACGCTGGCACGCGGCTCGGGCGACCTGACGCCGGAGCTCACGCGGGCGCGCACCGATGCGGTCATCGCCCGCTTCAACCAGTTCAACTACGTCGGCGCCCTGATCGGCTCGGTCCTCACCGGCGCGATCGGCACCGGGTCGCTGCGCATCGGGTATGCCGTGCCCGTCGTGCTCCTGGTCGCGCTGCTCCCGCTGGCCAAGGCGTTCGACCGGGACCGGCTGGTCGTCGCGGCCTGACCTGCGCGGGAACGACCTGGCCCGGATCCGCGGCAGGGGAGCGGGGCCAGGTCTGGGTGTCCGCAGACAGGTGGGTCACTACTTCTCGGAGCCGGCCTCCTGCTCGTCGCCGACGGTCTCGGTCGACGGCTCCTCGGTCGACACGGACTGCTCG
>NZ_JBQCGS010000093.1:0-26289 GCF_051955415.1 Flexivirga sp. | reverse complement strand
TCGGGGGCGCGCTGCTCCGGCGGCCCACGGCGTCCGACCGGGCCGGGCTGGTCGTCGCGGCCTGCCCTGCGCGGCAACCCCCTGGCCGGGACCCGCCCCCGGGGACCGGGGCCAGGTCTGGGTGTCCGAAGACAGGTGGGTCACTCCTTCTCGGAGCCGGCCTCCTGCTCGTCGCCGACGGTCTCGGTCGACGGCTCCTCGGTCGACACGGACTGCTCGGCGTCCACCGTCGCGGTGACGTCAGCGCTCGCGTCGGTCGACTCGTCGGTGGTCTCGGCAGCGGCCTCGTCCTCCTTGACCGCACGCTGGGTGGCGGCCTCGGCCTCGGCCACGACGGCGCGCTTCGGCTTGGCGTTGACCGGCTCGCGGACGAGCTCGATCACGGCCATCGGGGCGTTGTCGCCCTTGCGAGGACCGATCTTGGTGATGCGGGTGTAACCACCCTGGCGGTCGGCCATGTCGGGCGCGATCTCGGTGAAGAGACGGTGCACGACGCCCTTGTCGCGGACGACGGTCATCACCCGGCGACGGGCGTGCAGGTCACCGCGCTTGGCGAAGGTCACCAGGCGCTCGGCCAGCGGGCGCAGGCGCTTGGCCTTGGCCTCGGTGGTGGTGATGCGGTCGTGCTCGAACAGTGCCTGCGCCAGGTTGGCCAGGATCAGCCGCTCGTGCGCGGGGCCGCCACCGAGACGGGGACCCTTGGTTGGGGTAGGCATGAATACTCCTTGTATGTCGAATCACGCTGCAGCGCAACATGATTCACCGATCTGTGGTGGCGTTTCTCAGTACTGCTCGTCTTCGGCGAAGCTGCCGTCGGCGTCCTCGTCGTCGTAACGGTCCGCAATGGCGCTCGCGTCGAACCCGGGAGGGCTGTCCTTGAGCTGCAGGCCCATCTCGACCAGCTTGTCCTTGACCTCGTCGATGGACTTCGCACCGAAGTTGCGGATGTCCAGCAGGTCGGCCTCGCTGCGTCCGACGAGCTCACCCACGGTGTGGATGCCCTCGCGCTTGAGGCAGTTGTAGGAGCGGACGGTCAGGTCCAGGTCCTCGATCGGCAGGGCCAGGTCGGCGGCCAGCGCGGCGTCGGTCGGGCTCGGGCCCATGTCGAGGCCCTCGGCCTCGACGTTGAGCTCACGGGCGAGGCCGAACAGCTCGACCAGCGTCTTGCCGGCGGAGGCCATGGCATCGCGCGGGGCGATGGCGTTCTTGGTCTCCACGTCGACGATCAGCTTGTCGAAGTCGGTGCGCTGCTCGACACGGGTGGCCTCGACCTTGTAGGTCACGGCGAGGACCGGCGAGTAGATGGAGTCGACCGGGATGCGGCCGATCTCGTGGTCAGCCGACTTGTTCTGCTGCGCCGAGACGTAGCCGCGACCGCGCTCGACGGTCAGCTCCATCTCGATCTTGCCCTTGTCGTTCAGGGTGGCGATGTGCAGCTCGGGGTTGTGCACCTCGACACCGGCCGGCGGCGCGATGTCGGCGGCGGTGACTTCGCCCGGGCCCTGCTTGCGCAGGTACATCACGACCGGCTCGTCGTGCTCGGAGGAGACGACCAGACCCTTGACGTTCAGGATGATCTCGGTGACGTCTTCCTTGACACCGGGGATCGTGGAGAATTCGTGCTGCACGCCGTCGATGCGCAGGCTGGTGACGGCGGCACCCGGGATGCTGGACAGCAGGGTGCGACGCAGCGAGTTGCCGAGCGTGTAGCCGAAGCCCGGCTCCAGCGGCTCGATGACGAAACGCGAGCGGTTGTCGGAGACAACGTCCTCGCTCAGAGTGGGGCGCTGTGCGATAAGCACTGTTTCTTTTCCTTTCCACTGGCCACCGCTATATGAGGCCTAGTGCAAACAATCCGAGGAGCGACTCTGTATTCGCTTCTCGTTATTCAGTTTGAGTCGGTATGGCGAGCATCATCAGGCGACAGCCCCGGCCGACGCACCCACGCGATCAGCCGACGGCGCGGAGGCGACGACCAGGTCAGGCACCCGTGCGAGCGAGCTTGCGAGCCGCACCGCTGCCTGACCTGCGAGGAGCCGGAGCCAGAAAGCTCAGTTCTTCGAGTAGAGCTCCACGATGAGCTGCTCCGTCAGGGCAATGTCGATCTGCTCGCGCGTCGGGAGCGAGTGGATCAGGATCTGCAGCGTCTCGGGCACGACGTGCATCCAGGCCGGGGCCTGCCGCTCACCGAAGGTCTCGCGCGCCAGCTGGATCGGGAACTTCTCCCGCGACTGCTGACGGACCGTGATGATGTCGTACTGCTCCACCCGGTAGGACGGGACGTCGACGCGCTTGCCGTTGACCTCGAAGTGACCGTGGGTCACCATCTGGCGGGCCGCACGGCGGGTGCGGGCCAGGCCGGCGCGGTAGATGACGCTGTCCAGGCGCGACTCCAGGATGACCAGCAGGTTCTCACCGGTCTTGCCGGGACGACGTGCGGCTTCCTTGTAGTAGCGGACGAACTGCTTCTCCATGACGCCGTAGGTGAAGCGAGCCTTCTGCTTCTCCTGCAGCTGGGTGAGGTATTCCTTCTCCTGCACCCGGCCACGGCCGTGCTGGCCGGGCGGGAAGGGGCGCATCTCGAAGTTCTTGTCGCCACCGACGAGGTCGGTCTTGAGGCGACGCGACTTCTTGGTGATCGGGCCGGTGTAACGGGCCATGAGTCAAATCTCCTTAGGAAAGTCTGGGTCGCTCAGCTACGACGCTTGGGCTGGCGGACGCCGTTGTGCGGCTGCGGGGTGACGTCGGAGATCGCCCCGACCTCGAGGCCGGCAGCGGCCAGCGAACGGATGGCGGTCTCACGGCCCGAACCCGGACCCTTGACGAAGACGTCGACCTTGCGCATGCCGTGGTCCATCGCCCGACGCGCGGCAGCTTCGGCGGCCATCTGCGCGGCATACGGGGTGGACTTGCGCGAGCCCTGGAAGCCGACCTGACCGGCCGACGCCCAGGAGATCACCGCACCGGTCGGGTCGGTGATCGAGACGATGGTGTTGTTGAAGGTGCTGCGGATGTAGGCGTGACCCGCAGCGACGTTCTTCTTCTCCTTGCGGCGCACCTTCTTGGCGCCGGAAGCCTGACGGCTCTTGGGAGGCATGAATTCTCCTGAAAACTAAAGACGATGTGGTGAGAGGTGTCCCGGTCGCGTGGAACGCGAGGGGATTACTTGGCCTTCTTCTTACCGGCGACCGTGCGCTTCGGGCCCTTGCGGGTGCGAGCGTTGGTCTTGGTGCGCTGGCCGTGCACGGGCAGACCCCGGCGGTGGCGCAGGCCCTGGTAGGAACCGATTTCGACCTTGCGGCGAATGTCAGAGGCGATCTCACGCCGCAGGTCACCTTCGAGGCGGTAGTTGCCCTCGAGGTAGTCACGCAGCTTGACGACTTCGTCCTCGGAGAGGTCGCGGACACGGGTGTCCGGGCTGACGCCGGTGGATTCCAGCGCCGCGGCGGCGCGGGTCTTGCCGACGCCGAAAATGTAGGTGAGTGCAACCTCGACGCGCTTCTCGCGCGGCAGGTCGACACCGATCAAACGTGCCATCAGGCATTTCTCCTGTTGTCTCGCAGAGGTGTGGTGCGTGATCGGTCCCGCGTCAGCCGGAGTGGCTGGATTGCTGGGTCCCGGGCCTCTGCGCCCGGGGTGACGTCCACGTCGGAAGTGCTCGTATGACGTGAAGTGTGGACCACGCGAATCGAAAGGATTTTCAGTTGTTCACTTCTTGCGTCCGTTGTGCGAAGACGCGAGTCGTGCAGGTGATCAGCCCTGACGCTGCTTGTGGCGAGCGTTCTCGCAGATCACCATGACCCGACCGTTGCGGCGGATCACCTTGCACTTGTCGCAAATCTTCTTGACGCTCGGCTGGACCTTCATCGCACCTTTTGTCTTGAAGTCAGGCCACCGCGGAAGCGGTGGCGGGGCGAACGTGCCGACGAATCAGCGGTAGCGGAAGACGATCCGGCCGCGGGTCAGGTCATACGGGCTGAGCTCCACCACCACACGGTCCTCGGGGAGGATCCGGATGTAGTGCTGTCGCATCTTGCCGGAGATGTGCGCGAGCACCTTGTGACCGTTGGTCAGCTCCACCCGGAACATCGCGTTCGGGAGGGCCTCGACGATCGTGCCCTCGATCTCGATGACACCGTCCTTCTTGGCCATGCCTTCCTAACTGATTCTGTGGCGAGGCACCCTCCGGTTGAGAATGCCCCTGAATTGCGTCGGGTATGCCGTGCACTGCCTGTGCGCGGACACACGCCTGACCGCGTTCGTTGATGAAAACCCCGAAGCGGATGGCGGTCGACCGTGCGCGTGGAAGCAGACACTCCAGACCCGACGGATCAGTCTACCCGGCGACCTGCAGCCGCCCCAAATCGGCGGGACCGGGGGCGGCCGCCCGAAAGGTCACTCCTCGGGCGGGTCCTCGCGGTCGACCGCGATCTCGTCCAGCCTCCGTTGCGGCGGCCGGACCGGCTCATCGGGCTTCGGCGTCCACGCGGCCCAGCCGTCAGTGTGACGGTCGGAGGTCTCGTCCGGGGTCTCGTCCGGTGTCTCGGGCATGGTGTGCTTCCTTTCGTCGCCGCAGCGAGGAGGTCCGCCCGGCCTCTCCGGGCAGTGGCTCATGTCGACGGGTCGACGGGCGGGTTCGCCGGCGTCGCCGGGCCACCCCGTTGCGCCGGGTGGGTATGGCGCACGGACGCCGGCAGCACCGAGACGCACGCGACGGCGGCCGGGGCGATCAGCGTTCCGGCGGCCAGTGTCCCGACCGAGCGCCCGACCACCAGGAAGTCGCTGCTGACCAGATAACGCAACGCTTCCGAGGACAGCAACGTGATCCCGATCGTCAGGAACGTCAGCACGCCCCAGGTGACACCCACGACGGGCGCGGCACCGAGGCGCCGGGATGCGGACCATGCGACGAGCGCGATGGCCGCCAGCACCAGGGCGCACACCAGGATCCAGACCAGCGGGCCGTCGGCGCCGAGGCCGCCCGTGCCCGCACCGGCGTCGCCGGCATCCGATCCGCTCCCCGTACCGATCGTCGAGAAGGTGACGCCCCAGCTGGTGTCGTCGACGCCGAGGTAGGCGCCGGCGAGAATCGCCAGGACCAGCAGCGAGCCGGCCGACGTGAGGGTGAGGCCCCGTGCGGCGTCGCGCCACCGCTGCCCCGGTGCTGCCGCGGCGGTGGTCGAGTTGGCCGGTGCCGCCGCGAGCACCAGCGCCAGTACGAGGAGACCCACGCCGAGCGTGCCGAACGACTTCAGCAACAGGTCCAGACCGGCCAGGACGCTGCCGTCGTACGAGGAGTTCAGACCGGTCTGCCAGGCGAAGACGATGACCCAACACGGCACGCACAGCGAGGCGACCGGCCAGGTGGTGCGGCGGCGGGTGAGCAGCGCCCCGCCGAGCACCGCCGATCCGACCGCCAGCGCGAACCACGTGCTGCAGCTGGCGACCGGCAACGCCACGCCCTTGCCAGTGTCGTTGGCCGCCGCCACCGCGCGGACGCCTTGGTAGGTATTGGCGATCGCGGCGAGGACGGCGGTTAGTGCGGCCGCGTGCCGCCACGCGTCGGCTGATCCGGCGCATCGGTCCTTCCACGGCCCGATGAGGACGAGGGCCGCGCCCGCCAGGGCCAGGACCGGTCCCGACCCGACGGGTGGCATGAGGTGCCCGAAGGACCCGAATCCTGCGCTGGTGTCCTGGAATTCGCCGTGCACCAGGTCGTAGACCGAGTAGACGACCACCGTCGCCACCAGGATCGATCGAATGCCCAGCCGCAACACCGGGTCGAAGTCCTGCCCGATGACCGCGCGCTGCAACACCAGATCGACGACCAGCGCGACGAGGGCGGCGATGAGCCCGATCACGGCCAGCGCGGTCGGACCGGTCTCGTCACGGTCACCGGCGAGATGCCAGGTGCCGTTGAAGGCGACAGTGAGCGTGACGAAGCCGAGCACCAGGCGTGCGATGTCCCAGCCGCGGGCGGCTGCCACTGCAGCCTGTTCGGTGTGCGCCGCACCGTCCACGAACGTCCCCTCCCCCACTGATCCCCTGTATGCCGTGGTGGTCGTGCTCTGGCGATGGTAACCACAGTCGATCCGCCCGCGACAGGAATCGGGCAATGCGGAGCGGCTATTCCAGCGGAGCGAACGTCGCGCCGACGGCGGCGAGTTCGGCGGCTCCCCCGTCGACCGCGGTGAGCACCCAGAGCCCACCGTCCGTCACGGCCACCGTGTGTTCCCAGTGCGACGCTCGTGACCCGTCATCGGTGACGACCGTCCACTCGTCACTCAGCTCGTGGGATTCGTGGGTGCCCAGGGTGACCATGGGCTCCACCGCGACGGTCGCGCCGGGACGCACCTGCGGTCCCCGCATCCGCACCCGTTCGTTGTGGACGGTGGGTTCCATGTGCATCTCGGTGCCGATGCCGTGCCCGGTGTAGCCGTCGATGATCGAGTAGCGACGCCCGTCCGCCCGCGCACTGTCGCGCACGGAGTCCTCGATGACGCCACCCAACTCGTAGATGCCGATGCCGGGCCGTAGTGCGGCGATGCCGGCCCAGAGCGCGCGCCGGGTCGCGGCGGACACCTGCAGGTCCTCGGCACGAGCGGCAGCATCCCCACCGACGACGAGCGTGATGGCGGCATCTCCGTGCCAGCCGTCGACGATCGCGCCGCAGTCGATGGAGACCAGGTCGCCGTCCTCCAGCACACGTGCACCGGGTATGCCGTGCACGACCTCGTCGTTGACCGACACGCACAAGGTGCCCGGAAATCCGTAGTAGCCCAGGAAGCTGGGCGTCGCGCCCTGGCCGCGGATGAAGTCCTCGGCCTGCCGGTCCAGGTCACCGGTGGTCATGCCAGCCCGGGCGGAGTCGCGCAACCACTGCAGGCACTCCCCGACGACCAGGCCGGCACGGCGCATCAGCAGGATCTGCTCGGGCGTCTTGACCGGCAGCCGCTCGCGGCCGAAGATCACGCGGTCGCGAGCCCGTCCAGCGCGGCGTCGATCCGGGAGGCCACGTCGTCCAGTTCGCCGATGCCGTCGATCGGCACCACGAGCTGTCGCTCGGTGTAGACGCGCACCAGTGGAGCCGTCTCCTCGGTGTAGATCCGCTGCCGCTCGCGGATGACGTCCTCGTTGTCGTCGGTGCGGCCGCTGGTCTCCGCACGCTTGACGAGCCGGGCGATCAGCTCCTCCTCGGCGACCTGCAACTCCAGGACGGCATCGAGCTGGTGTCCCCACCCGGACAGCAGTGTGTCCAGTGCCTCGACCTGCGCCAGGGTGCGCGGGTAACCGTCCAGCAGGAACCCGTCGCGCGCGTCGTCCTCGGCCAGCCGGTCGGCGACGATCTGGTTGGTGATCTCGTCGGTGACGTAGCCGCCCGCGTCGAGGATGCCCTTGACCTGTTTGCCGAGCGGCGTCTCGCGGCGGATGTTGTCCCGGAAGATGTCACCGGTCGAGATGTGCGGAATGCCTCGTGATCCGCAGATCCGCTCGGCTTGCGTGCCCTTGCCCGCACCAGGCGGACCCAGAATGATGAGGCGCATTGTTATCTCAGGAACCCTTCGTAATGGTGCTGCTGCAGCTTGGAGTTGATCTGCTTGACGGTATCGAGACCGACACCTACGAGGATGATGATGGAAGCGCCACCGAACGGGAAGTTCTGGTTGGTCCCCACCAAGGCAAGGGCGATCAGCGGGATCAGCGCGATGATCGCGAGATAGATGGCGCCGCCGACGGTGATCCGGGACAGCACGTAGTTGATGTACTTCGAGGTCGCCTTGCCCGCGCGCACACCCGGGATGAAGGAACCGGACTGCTTCAGACCGTCGGCCACCTCATCGGGCTGGTAAGTGATCGACACGTAGAAGAACGTGAAGAACACGTTGAGCAGCGTGTAGACGATCATGTACGACGGGTGGTCGCTCTTGCCCAGGTTGTTGAAGATCCACTCCGCCCAACCGGCCGGCGGCTTGGTCCCTCCCTGCGGGTTGGTGAACTGCGCGACCATCACCGGCAGGGACAGCAACGAACTGGCGAAGATGATCGGGATCACGTTGGCCATGTTGACCTTGAGCGGGATGTAGGTCGACGTCCCGCCATACATCCGCCGGCCGATCATCCGCTTGGCGTACTGCACCGGCAGCCGCCGGATGGAGTTCTCGACGTAGACCACGACGGTGAGGATGACCAGACCCATGACCACGACGACGAGGAACTTGCCCCAGCCCTGGTTGTGGATCGACCAGATCTCGGCCGGCACCCGAGCGGCGACGGAGACGAGGATCAGGATCGACATACCCTGACCGACGCCCTTCTCGGTGACCTGCTCACCCAGCCACATGATCAGGCCGGTGCCGGCGGTGAAGGTGAGCACCATGATGATCAGCGTCGGCATCGCGCCGTCGGTCATGATGTTGGCGCAGGCCGGCCCGTTGCCCAGGATCGACTGCGGGTTGTTGTGCACCGCGGTGACCAGGGTCGAGGACTGCAGGATCGCCAGCCCGATCGTCAGATAGCGCGTGTACTGCGTCATCTTGGCCTGACCGGACTGCCCCTCCTTCTTCAGCTGCTCGAACTTCGGGATCACGACGGTCAGCAGCTGCACGATGATCGTCGCGGTGATGTAGGGCATGATGCCCAGCGCGAAGATCGACAGCTGCAGCAACGCGCCGCCGGAGAAGAGGTTGGCCAGGCCGAGCAGCGACTGCTGACCGCCCGAGCCGTTCTGGCAGGCCTGCACGGCCGTGTAGTTGATGCCGGGCGCGGGCACGTGCGAGCCCAACCGGAACACCGCGACGATGGCCAGCGTGAACAAGATCTTGTTCCGCAGCTCGGGCGTGCGGAACGCGCGGCCGAAGACGTTGAGCAACGTGAGTCCTCCTGGGCCTACCTCCGCGCAAGAAGGTATGCCGTGACAAGTGCCGGCTGGTCCCGTTGGGAACCATGAAGCCGGCCGGGCCCCCACCGGTCGGCGGTGGCACGTGTTGGCTGGCTGCGCCAGAGATTACCTGGCGGGCTCACCGGGTGAGCCGTTGGGGAGCGCGAAACGCCCCGCGGGAACAACGAGACGTGTCATCCCGTCGTTCCCGCGGAGCGTTTCAGCTGTGAATGGTCACGAACCGCTTCAGGCGGCAGTGATCGTGCCGCCCGCAGCCTCGACCTTGTCCTTGGCCGACGCGGAGAACTTCTGCACGGTGAGGTTCACCGCGACGGTGATCTCCCCGGTGCCGAGCACCTTGACCGGCTGGCCCTTGCGGACCGCGCCCTTGGCGACCAGGTCCTCGACGGTGACGTCGCCGCCGTCGGGGAACAGCGCCGAGATCTTGTCCAGGTTGACGACCTGGTAGGTGACCTTGAACGGGTTCTTGAAACCCCGCATCTTCGGCAGTCGCATGTGCAGCGGCGTCTGGCCACCCTCGAAGCTCTCGGGCACCTGGTAACGCGCCTTCGTGCCCTTGGTGCCGCGACCGGCGGTCTTGCCCTTCGAGCCCTCACCGCGACCCACGCGGGTCTTGGCGGTCTTGGCGCCGGGAGCAGGACGCAGGTGGTGCACCTTCAGTGCGTGCGTCTTCTCTTCAGTCATTGCTTCACTTCTCCTCGACGGTCACCAGGTGAGCGACCGCGCGAACCATGCCACGGAACTCCGGGCTGTCCGGCTTCTCGACCGTGTGGCCGATCCGCTTCAGGCCGAGGGACCGAAGAGTCTCCCGGTGCTGCGGCTTGCCACCGATCTCGGACCGGATCTGCGTCACAACCAGCGTGTTTGCCATCAGGCACCTGCCTTGTCGCTCTGCGCAGCGGCGGCGTCGGCCATCGCGTGCTGCATCGCTGCCGGCGCAACCTGGTCCAGCGGCAACCCGCGGCGGGCGGCGACGGCCTCGGGGCGCTCCAGGCCCTTCAGCGCGGTCACCGTCGCGTGCACGATGTTGATCGCGTTGTCCGAGCCGAGCGACTTGGACAGCACGTCGTGGATACCCGCGCACTCCAGCACGGCGCGCACCGGGCCGCCGGCGATGACACCGGTACCGGGGCTGGCCGGACGCAGCAGGACGACGCCCGCGGCTTCCTCGCCCTGCACCGGGTGCGGGATGGTGCCGCCGATCATCGGGACGCGGAAGAAGGACTTCTTCGCCTCCTCGACGCCCTTGGCGATGGCGGACGGGACTTCCTTGGCCTTGCCGTAGCCGACACCGACGGTCCCCTGACCGTCACCGACGACCACGAGGGCGGTGAAGCTGAAGCGGCGACCACCCTGCACGACCTTGGCCACGCGGTTGATGGTGACGACGCGCTCGAGATACTGGTTGCGGTCGTCGCCACCACGGCGCCCGCCGCGGTCATTGTCCCGGCCCCCGCGACGGTTGTCGCGACGGTCGTTGGTGTTGTCGTTCGAGCTGCTGCCGGTGCCGGCAGCGCCTCGACGCTGGGGTCCAGGCATCAGTGCTTCCTCATTTCGACGTTGAACATTGCCATTACAGAGTCAACCCACCTTCACGAGCGCCGTCCGCGATGGCGGCGACCCGACCGGCGTACTTGTTGCCGCCGCGGTCGAAGACGACCGCCTCGACACCGGCCGCCTTGGCGCGCTCGGCGACGAGCTCGCCGACCTTGCGGGCCTTGGCGGTCTTGTCACCGTCGAGTGCGCGCAGGTCCGCTTCCATGGTCGACGCGGACGCGACGGTCTTGCCGACGGTGTCGTCGACGACCTGGACAAACACGTGCCGCGAGGAGCGGTTGACGACCAGGCGGGGACGCTCCGCGGTGCCGGACACGCGCTTGCGCAGCCGGAAGTGGCGCCGAGCGCGGGCCGCAGCCTTGCTCGTGGAACGCTTGACGATCTTTGCCATGGCTTACTTACCAGCCTTTCCGACCTTGCGGCGGATGTGCTCGCCTTCGTAGCGGACACCCTTTGCCTTGTACGGGTCGGGCTTGCGCAGCTTGCGGATGTTGGCGGCGACCTCACCGACCTGCTGCTTGTCGACACCGCTGACCGAGAACCGGGTGGGGTTCTCGACCGCGAAGGTGATGCCCTCCGGAGCCTTGACCAGGATCGAGTGGCTGTAACCGAGGGCGAACTCCAGGTCCGAGCCCTTCGCGGTCACGCGGTAACCCGTGCCGTGGATCTCCAGCTTCTTGGTGAAGCCGTCGGTGACACCGACGACCATGTTGTTGATGAGGCTGCGGGTCAGGCCGTGGCGGGACCGCGCGTCGCGCTCATCGTTGGGGCGTGACACGTTGATCACGCCGTCCTCGCCCTTGGCGACGGTGATCGGCTCCGGCACGGTGAGCTCGAGCTGGCCCTTGGGACCCTTGACCGCAACGGCCTGGCCGTTGATGGTCACCTCGACACCGCTGGGCACCGGAACGGGAAGACGTCCAATACGTGACATCTGTCTAACTCCTTATCTGTTCCGGGTCACCAGACGTAGGCGAGGACTTCCCCGCCGACGCCCTTGCTCGCCGCCTGCTTGTCAGTGAGCAGACCGGACGAAGTGGACAGGATGGCAACGCCGAGACCGCCCAGGACCTTGGGCAGGTTGGTGGACTTGGCGTAGACCCGCAGACCGGGCTTGCTCACGCGGCGGACGCCGGCGATGGAGCGCTCCCGGTTGGGGCCGTACTTCAGATCGATGGTGAGCGTCTTGTCGACACCCTCGCCCTCGACGCGGAAGCCGGAGATGTAACCCTCCGCCTGGAGGATCTCGGCGATGTGCGACTTGAGCTTGCTGTGCGGCATCGTCGCCGAGTCGTGGTGCGCCGAGTTGGCGTTCCGGACGCGGGTCAGCATGTCCGCGATCGGGTCGGTCATGGTCATGGTGGGCACTTGCCCTTCTCACCGTGGTTTCTGCGGGCCGGAGCCGGTGCGGACCTTCGGTGTAGTTGTTACGTGGTTTTTGCTTGGTGTGCTGGCGAGTATGACGACCGGGTCGTCATACCGTTGTCACCAGCTCGACTTGGTGACGCCGGGCAGTTCGCCGCGGTGTGCCATCTCGCGCAGGCAGATACGGCACAGGCCGAACTTGCGGTAGACGGAGTGCGGGCGGCCGCACCGCTGGCAGCGGGTGTAGCCGCGCACCGCGAACTTCGGCTTCTTGTTGGCCTTGTTGACCAGGGCCTTCTTCGCCATGCTCAGTTCTCCTTAAAAGGGAAGCCGAGGTGCTTCAACAGGGCCCGGCCTTCGTCGTCGTTGCTCGCAGTGGTGACGACCGTGATGTCCATACCGCGGACGCGGTCGATCTTGTCCTGGTCGATCTCGTAGAACACCGACTGCTCGGTCAGACCGAAGGTGTAGTTGCCGTTGCCGTCGAACTGCTTGGGCGACAGACCGCGGAAGTCGCGGATGCGCGGCAGTGCGATCGACACCAGGCGGTCCAGGAACTCCCACATGCGGTCGCCGCGCAGCGTGGTGTGCGCACCGATCGGCATACCCTCACGCAGCTTGAACTGCGCGATGGACTTACGGGCCTTGGTGACGGCCGGCTTCTGGCCGGTGATCGCCGCCAGGTCCTTGATGGCGCCCTCGATCAGCTTGGAGTCACGGGCGGCGTCGCCGACACCCATGTTGACGACGACCTTGGTCACCGTCGGCACCTGCATCACGTTGGCGAACTGGAACTCGTCCTGCAGCTGGCCCTTGATCTCGGACTGGTAGCGAGCCTTCAGGCGCGGCGCCACCTTCTCCGGTGCAGTTGCACTCATGCCAGGTCCTTTCCGGATCGCACCGACACGCGGGTGCGAACGGTCTTGGTCCGACCGTCACGCTCCACCTGCTCCTCGCGGATGCGGATGCGGGTCGGCTTGTTCGTCTCGGGGTCCACGATCATGACGTTGCTGACGTGGATCGGCGCCTCGGTGACCTCGATGCCACCTGCGCCGCCGCCCGGCTGACCGGCCTTGACGTGCTTGGTGATCCGGTTGACGCCCTCGACCAGCACACGCTGACGCTCGGGGTCGACCGAGATGACCTTGCCCTGCAGACCCTTGTCCTTGCCGGAAATCACCTGGACGAGGTCGTTCTTCTTGATCTTCATCTTCGGCTTGCCTGCCATGTTCAGAGCACCTCCGGCGCGAGCGAGATGATCTTCATGAACTTCTTGTCGCGCAGCTCCCGGCCCACCGGACCGAAGATGCGCGTGCCACGCGGGTCACCATCGGTCTTGAGGATGACCGCAGCGTTCTCGTCGAACTTGATGTAGCTGCCGTCCGGACGGCGCTTCTCCTTGCGGGTACGCACGACAACGGCCTTGACCACATCGCCCTTTTTGACGTTGCCGCCCGGGATGGCGTCCTTGACGGTCGCCACGATGGTGTCACCGATGCCGGCGTAGCGACGTCCCGAGCCACCGAGCACCCGGATGCACAAGATCTCCTTGGCACCGGTGTTGTCGGCGACGCGCAGTCGCGACTCCTGCTGGATCACGTTTCTTCTCCTGTCGTCTCACTGGTTCTCGCTCTCGGCGAGCCTTGTGGAACGGATGTGTTTGCAGTTGCGGCGGCGAGCCACCGCGGTGGTCGTATGACGGGCCGGACGAGCCGGCCGCGTCCTACGAACGTTCTTACTTGGCCTTCTCGAGGATCTCCACGACGCGCCAGCGCTTCTGCGCCGACAGCGGCCGGGTCTCCATGATCAGGACACGGTCGCCGACGCCGCAGGTCTCCTGCTCGTCGTGCGCCTTGACGCGGGCGGTCTTGCGCTGCACCTTGCCGTAGAGCGCGTGCTTGACGCGGTCCTCGACCTCGACGACGACCGTCTTGGTCATCTTGTCGCTGACGACGTAGCCCTGGCGCGTCTTGCGGTCGTTGCGCTCGGTCACGGTTGCTTCCTTGTTCTCTTCGCTCATGACCCGACCTTCTCGTCGGTCTCCTGCTGGCGCCCGATGCCGAGCTCGCGCTCACGCAGCTCGGTGTAGATGCGCGCGATGTCCTTGCGGACCGCACGCAGCCGCGAGTTGTTCTCCAGCTGGCCGGTGGCCGACTGGAACCGCAGGTTGAACAGCTCCTGCTTGGCCTTGCCGAGCTCGTCGGCCAGCGCCTGGTCGTCCAGCTCACGCAGCTTCGCGGAAGTCAGGTCCTTCGAACCCACTGCCATCAGAGGTCACCACCTTCACGCGCGACGAAGCGGCACTTCATCGGCAGCTTGTGCATCGCCAGGCGCAACGCCTCGCGAGCAACTTCCTCGGACACACCGGACAGCTCGAACATGATCCGACCCGGCTTGACGTTGGCAACCCACCACTCGGGCGAGCCCTTACCGGAACCCATGCGGGTCTCAGCCGGCTTCTTGGTCAGCGGGCGGTCCGGGTAGATGTTGATCCAGACCTTTCCGCCACGCTTCATGTAGCGGGTCATGGCGATACGAGCGGACTCGATCTGCCGGTTGGTGACGTATGCCGGCTCCAGCGCCTGGATGCCGTAGTCACCGAACGACACAGCGGTGCCACCCTTGGCGGCTCCACCGCGCTTGGGGTGGTGCTGCTTGCGGTGCTTCACACGACGGGGAATCAACATCAGGCTTCAGCTCCCTGGTTGCTCGCCGCGGCCTGCGGGGCCTCGGCGGACGTGTTCTCGGCGACCGGCGCCTCGACAGGAGCCTCGGTGCTGCGCGGGCCCGCGTCACGACGGCCACGGCCACCGCCACGGCGGTCGTCACGACGGCCACGCGACGGGCGGCTCGGTGCAGCAGCCTGCTCGCGTGCCAGCTCCTTGGCGGTCAGATCGCCCTTGTAGATCCAGACCTTCACGCCGATCCGGCCGAAGGTGGTGCGGGCCTCGTAGAAGCCGTAGTCGATGTTCGCGCGCAGCGTGTGCAGCGGCACACGGCCTTCCCGGTAGAACTCGGTGCGGCTCATCTCGGCGCCGTTGAGACGACCCGAGACCATGACCCGGATGCCCTTGGCGCCGGCGCGCTCGGCCGTCTGCATGCCCTTGCGCATGGCGCGACGGAAGTTGACACGCGCCGACAGCTGCTCGGCGATGCCCTGGGCGACCAGCTGAGCGTCGGTCTCGGGGTTCTTGACCTCGAGGATGTTCAGCTGGACCTGCTTGCCGGTGAGCTTCTCCAGCGCACCACGCAGGCGGTCCGCCTCGGCGCCGCGGCGGCCGATGACGATGCCCCGACGGGCGGTGTGGGTGTCGACGCGCACACGGTCACGGGTGCGCTCGATCTCGACCTTGCTGATGCCGGCACGCTCCATGCCGGTCGACATCAGGCCGCGGATCGCCACGTCTTCCTTGACGTAGTCGCGGTAGCGCTGACCCGGCTTGGCCGAGTCGGCGAACCAACGGCTCTTGTGGTCCGTCGTGATGCCGAGACGGAAACCGTTCGGGTTGACCTTCTGACCCATTACCGGCCACCGTCCTTTCGCTCGGGCTGTGCAACGTGCAGGGTGATGTGGCTCGACCGCTTCAGGATCCGGCTCGCGCGACCCTGGGCACGGGGACGGAACCGCTTCATGGTCGGGCCCTCGTCGACATACGCCTCGGTGACGACCAGCAGTCGCTCGTCGAACGCGACCGAGGCCTGGTCGGCCTTCTGGCGGGCGTTGGCGACGGCGCTGTTGAGGGTCTTGAGGACCTGCTCGCTCGCACCCTGCGGCGCGAACGTCAGCAGGTGGATGGCCTCCTGGACGTTCTTGCCGCGCACCATGTCGACGACGCGACGGGCCTTCATCGGCGTGATGCGGACGAACCGCGCCTGTGCCTTGGCTCCCACGGTCGGGGTGGTGTTCTCAGTAGTAGACATATCAGCGACGACGTCCCTTCCGGTCGTCCTTCTCGTGACCCTTGAAGGTCCGCGTCGGGGCGAACTCGCCGAGCTTGTGGCCGACCATCGCCTCGGTCACGAAGACCGGGACGTGCTTGCGACCGTCGTGCACGGCGAGCGTGTGGCCGAGCATGTCGGGCGTGATCATCGACCGGCGGGACCAGGTCTTGATGACGTTCTTGGTGCCGGCTTCGTTCTGTGCGTCGACCTTCTTCTGAAGGTGATCGTCGACGAAGGGGCCCTTCTTCAGTGAACGGGGCATTTCTTACCGCTTCTTTCCAGTACGACGGCGACGCACGATGAGCTTGTCGCTCTCCTTCTTCGGGCGACGGGTGCGGCCCTCGGCCTGACCCCACGGGCTGACCGGGTGGCGACCACCCGAGGTCTTGCCCTCACCACCACCGTGCGGGTGGTCCACCGGGTTCATCGCGACACCGCGCACGGTCGGGCGCTTGCCCTTCCAGCGCATGCGGCCGGCCTTGCCCCAGTTGATGTTGCTCTGCTCGGAGTTGCCCACCTCGCCGATCGTCGCGCGGCAGCGGACGTCGACGTTGCGGATCTCGCCGGACGGCATACGCAGCTGGGCGTAGGGGCCGTCCTTGGCGACGAGCTGGACGCGCGCGCCGGCCGAGCGGGCGATCTTCGCACCGCCACCGGGCCGCAGCTCGATGCAGTGGATGACCGTACCGGTCGGGATGTTGCGCAACGGCAGGTTGTTGCCGGGCTTGATGTCGGCGCTCGAGCCGTTCTCGACCGTGTCGCCCTGACGCAGGCGGTTCGGCGCGATGATGTAGCGCTTCTCGCCGTCGGCGTAGTGCAGCAGCGCGATGCGGGCGGTGCGGTTGGGGTCGTACTCGATGTGCGCGACCTTCGCCGGGATGCCGTCCTTGTCGAGACGACGGAAGTCGATCACGCGGTAGGCACGCTTGTGACCGCCACCGATGTGACGGGTCGTGATGCGACCCGACGCGTTACGACCGCCGGTCTTGGGCAGCGGACGCACCAGCGACTTCTCGGGCGTCGAGCGGGTGACCTCGGCGAAGTCGGCCACGCTCGAGCCACGACGGCCCGGCGTCGTCGGCGTGTACTTGCGGATAGCCATTGTCTGTCCTTAGGAGTCTTGTCTGCGGGCGATCGTCTTCAGGCCTGGGAGCCGAAGATGTCGATCGCGCCTTCCTTGAGCGAGACGATGGCGCGCTTGGTGTCCTTGCGCTTGCCGGTGCCGAAGCGGGTCCGGCGCGTCTTGCCCTGACGATTCATCGTGTGGACCGAGTCGACCTTGACGTCGAAGATCTCCTCGACGGCGATCTTGATCTCGGTCTTGTTCGCCCGCGGGTCGACGAGGAAGGTGTACTTGCCCTCGTCGAGCAGGGCGTAGGACTTCTCCGAGACGACCGGCGCGATCAGGATGTCGCGCGGGTTCTTGCCCAGTTGCGTCATGGCAGAATCACTTGTCCTTATCGGTCTTCTGCGCGGCAGCACCACCCGCCGGGGCGAACCCGGCAGCAGCGGCGGCCTCGGCCGTCTTGAACCACACCTCGGCGACCGTGGCGTCATACCAACGGGATCCGGCGACGTGGTACTTCATCGAGTCCTTGTTGCCCTTGACCGTGAAGGTCTGCGGGTCGGGCGACGCACCGTCGGCCAACGGGGCGGCCGAGTCGGCGCCGAAGCCGCCCTCGGCGACCTCGGAGGCAGCTGCCTCCGTCGTGGCGGGCTGCGCCGGGGCGGCCGAAGCTGCCTTGACGGCGGCGGCCGGACCGGCCAGGAAACGCTCGAGCGCGGCCTGGGTGAACACCAGGTCGTCGGCGCACAGCACGTCGTAGGTGTTGAGCTGGTCGGCGAACAGCACGTGCACGTCGGCGAGGTTGCGCACTGACAGCAGCGCGGTCTGCTCGTCACGGCTGAGGACCACCAGGAGGTTCTTGCGGTCGGTCAGGTCGCCCAGCAGGTTGGCGGCGTTCTTGGTCGACGGCTTGTCGCCCTCGACGAACGATGCCAGCACGTGGATGCGGTCGTGACGGGCCCGGTCGGACAGGGCGCCACGCAGCGCGGCGGCCTTCATCTTCTTGGGGGTCCGCTGTGCGTAGTCGCGCGGCTTCGGGCCGTGCACGATGCCACCGCCGGCGAACTGCGGGGCGCGGGTCGAACCCTGACGGGCGCGGCCGGTGCCCTTCTGGCGGTAGGGCTTCTTGCCACCACCGCGGACCTCGCCGCGGGTCTTGGTGGAGTGCGTGCCCTGACGTGCCGCGGCCAGCTGCGCCACCACGACCTGGTGGATCAGCGGGACGTTGGTCTGCACGTCGAAGATCTCGGCCGGCAGCTCGACGGTGCCCGCCTTGGCGCCCGAGGCGCTGGTGATGTCAACGGTCGTCATCTGGCTCAGGCCTCCTTGACGGACGACTTCGCCGCGGTCTTGACCAGGACGATGCCGCCGCGGGGGCCGGGGACGGCGCCCTTGATCAGCAACAGACCCTTGTCGGTGTCGATCGCGTGAATCGTGAGGTTCTGGGTGGTCTGGCGCTCGCCGCCCATGCGGCCCGCCATACGCATGCCCTTGAAGACGCGGCCCGGGGTGGCGCAGCCACCGATCGAGCCCGGCTTGCGGTGGTTCTTGTGCGCACCGTGCGAGGAGCTGACACCGGCGAACCCGTGCCGCTTCATGACACCGGCGAAGCCCTTGCCCTTGGTGGTGCCGACGGCGTCGATGCGCTGTCCGGCCTCGAAGGTCTCCACGGTGACTTCCTGACCGAGCTGGTAGTCGGCAGCGTCAGCGGTGCGGATCTCGGCGAGGTGGCGACGCGGCGTGACGCCGGCCTTCTCGAAGTGACCGGTCAGCGGCTTGTTGACCTTGCGCGGGTCGATCGCGCCGTAGCCGATCTGCACCGCGTGGTAGCCCTCGCCCTCACCGCGGACAGCGGTGACGACGCACGGGCCGGCCTGCACGACGGTGACCGGGATGAGCCGGCCGTTCTCGTCCCCGACCTGCGTCATGCCGAGCTTCTCGCCCAGAACACCCTTCACGGAACGCTCAGTTGTGTGAGTCATATCGAGTCATTCCTCCCGTTCAGAGCTTGATCTCGATGTTGACGTCCGCCGGCAGGTCGAGACGCATCAGCGAGTCGACGGCCTTCGGTGTCGGGTCAACGATGTCGATCAACCGCTTGTGGGTACGCATCTCGAAGTGCTCGCGGCTGTCCTTGTACTTGTGCGGTGAACGGATAACGCAGTAGACGTTCTTCTCCGTCGGCAGCGGCACGGGGCCGACCACCGTTGCACCGGCACGAGTCACCGTGTCGACAATCTTGCGCGCCGAGCTGTCGATGACTTCGTGGTCATACGACTTCAGTCGGATGCGGATCTTTTGTCCCGCCATTCGCCCGTGTCTCTCTCTCGCCGTACTTCAGTTACTTACTAGGTCTGTTCGGTGTGAGACCCGGCCGCACTCCCCGACCCCCGCGCTCGGGTGTGTCGCGTGTGCTCCGCAGCACGACGCCGACTTCTCTGGCGTGGTTGGCCGGGCGAAACCAGTGATTTCGCACCTGTGGCTTGCGCTTCCCGACCTCACCCGGACGGTCTGCCTGCTGGCGGACTGGGCGCTTTCGGGGCGGCAGTTCGGCGTCTCACCGGGGCCGGATCGCTCCGGCTCGGTCGGCGACACACGTGATCACTGCGCGTCAAGCAACTTGAACAGTCTGCCAGAGAGCGACACACAGACCAAATCGAGGCGCGTGAGGTCGACCACGCCGCGAGACGAGACCCGGCGCAACCAGCGACCGTCGCCGGTTGTGCACGCGGCTCGGTCCCCGCCTCGAGGCGACCGCATCCCGCCAAGTCCTCGCCGACACCGTCAGTGCAGGTCCGGTGCCATCCGGCCCGCCCCGGCAGCACGCAGCGCGGCCACTCCCTGCGGTATGGCGGCACAGGCGAGCACGATCATCGCAACCGTCCAGGATCCGGTGCCATCATGCACCGCGCCGATGAGGATCGGGCCGACGGCGGCCAGGCCGTAGCCGACGGACTGCGCCATGCCCGATACCTCGCCGGCCTGGGCGGTGGAGTTGCTGCGCAGCACCATGAACAGCAGGGACAGGCCGATGCCGCAGCCGGGGCCGACCATCACGATGCAGGCCCACAGCACCGGGGCATGGTGCACGGTCAACAACCCCACGAAGCCGAGCATGCTGAACGCGAGCGTGCCCAGTGCGATGCCGCGCTGGTCCGCCAGGCGCCCCGCGACGATCGGCGCGAGCAGCGAACAGGTCAGTCCCGCGGTCTGCGCCGCGGCGAGCACCCCGCCCGCGGCGCCGATCGACATACCGGTCTCGTCGACGAGGAACTTGGGCAGCCAGGCACCGAAGGTGTAGAAGATGAACGACTGGAAGCCCATGTAGATCGTGATGGCCCACGCCGTGCGGTCGCGCCATGTGCCGGCCGATCGACGGGACGTCTCGACCGTGTGGCGGCGCCGCAACTGGGGCAGCCACTGGACCATCGCGGCGACGACCAGCAGTCCCCATGCCGCGAGGGTCACTCGCCACTGTCCGTGCAGCGCATCGGCGATGGGCACCGTCAGACCGGCCGCGACCGCGGCACCACCGGACAGGGTCATCGAGTAGAGACCGGTCATCAGGCCCGAGCGGTGCGCGAAGTCTCTCTTGATGAGCGCGGGCAGCACCACATTGCAGATCCCGATGCCGGCACCCACCAGCACCGAACCGGCGAACAGCGCCGTCGCCGACGCCACGAGCCGCAGCAGGATGCCGGCCAGCAGCACCGCGAGCGCCCCGAAGATGGTGCGCTCGATGCCGTAACGGTGCGCCAGCCGTGGCGCCAGCGGCGAGCTGATCCCGAAGAAGAGCACTGGGAGTGTGGTCAGCAGACCAGCGGTCGAACTGCTGAAGCCGAACGTGTCGGAGATCGTGTCGATCAGCGGCGACACCGACACGACGGCCGGACGCAGGTTGGCCGCCACGAGCATGATGCCGAGCGCGGCGACGAGTGCGCTCCGGCCGCCGAGTGCCGTGTCCTTGCGGGCGGGCAGCGTCCCAGCCCTTGCCTCGCTCACTGTCGAGCACCTTCCTCGGCCTCGGCGAGATAGTCCGCGACGGCGTCTCGGGCGGCGTCGGGATCACCGCGCTCGATCGCTTCGACCAGCGCACGGTGTCCCGGCGGATGGATCCGCGTGGACTGCAGGGCTCGGGTGACCTCCGCGTGCGACCGGCGCATCGCCTCGAGCACGCCCGCATAGATCTGCACGAGCAACGGGTTGCCGCACCCGGCGACAACGCCCTCGTGGAAGGCGAGGTCGGCCTGATCGTAGGAGTCGAGTTCGCCTGATACGAAAGCGTTTTCGGCAACCTCCAACAAACGCCGTATCCGCTTCCTGGCGTCCGCCGTCGCGGACCGTGCTGCCGCGGCCGCCGCCTCGGTCTCCAGGGCGCGGCGCACCTGGAGCAGGTCGAGCAGCTCCGCCGTGGTCTCGCGTTGGATGACGGCGGCATACGGATTGGCGCTGCGCACATAGGTGCCGTCGCCACGGCGCGGCGTGAGCATGCCGACGTGTTCGAGGGCTCGCACCGCCTCGCGGATGGTGTTGCGGCCGACACCGAAGCGCTCGACCAGCTCCGGTTCGGCGGGAATGCGTTCGCCGATCGGCCAGTCCCCGTCCCGGATCAGCCGCTCCATGTGGGCGACGACGAGCTCGCTGGTGCGCTTCGGCGGTGGGATGGCAGCGGACACCCATTGAACCTAACGTGGGATGTTTGGCGCGCGCGTGGTATGGCGAAGGCGCCCACCCGGATCGGAAGGGCGCCTTCGACATACGTGCGGAGACTGCCGGCCGGCAGTTGCTAGGCGGAGGCGTGCTCCTCGCTCCGCTTGGCCAGGCGCAACCAGGTCTCCACGACGGTGTCCGGGTTGAGCGACATCGACTCGATGCCCTGGTCGAGCAGCCAGTCGGCCAGGTCGGGGTGGTCCGAGGGGCCCTGCCCGCAGATGCCGACGTACTTGCCGCGGTCCTTGCAGGCCTTGATCGCCATGGCCAGCATCGCCTTGACGGCCGGGTTGCGCTCGTCGAAGCCCGCCGCGACCAGCCCGGAGTCGCGGTCCAGCCCGAGGGTCAGCTGGGTCATGTCGTTGGAGCCGATCGAGAAGCCGTCGAAGTGGTCGAGGAACTGGTCGGCGATCACCGCGTTGCTGGGGACCTCGCACATCATGATGACCTGCAGGTCGTTCTCACCGCGCTGCAGGCCGTTGCGGGCCAGCAGGTCGATGACGCCCTTGCCCTCCTCCAGCGTGCGCACGAACGGGATCATCACCTTGACGTTGGTCAGGCCCATGTCCTCGCGGACGTAGCGCAGCGCCTCGCACTCCATCGCGAAGCAGTCCGCGAAGTCCTCCGACAGGTACCGCGATGCACCGCGGTAGCCGATCATCGGGTTCTCCTCGTCCGGCTCGTAGCGCTCGCCGCCGAGCATGCCGGCGTACTCGTTGGACTTGAAGTCCGACATGCGCACGATGACCGGCTCCGGGTAGAACGCCGCCGCCAGCGTCGAGACACCCTCGGCGACCCGCTTGACGAAGAATTCGCGCGGGCTGTCGTATGCCGCGATCAGCGCCTCAATGTGGCTGCGGATCTCCGGCGCCTGGTCCTCCAGTTCCAGCAGTGCCCGCGGGTGGATGCCGATCTGCCGGTTGATGATGAACTCCAGCCGGGCCAGGCCGATGCCCTTGTGGGGCAGCCGGCTGAACTCGAACGCCTGGTCCGGGGTGCCGACGTTCATCATGATCTTGACCGGCACATCGGGCATCTCGTCCAGGGCGGTCTCGTCGACGTCGAAGGCGCGGGCGCCGTCATACACGAAGCCGGTGTCGCCCTCGGCGCACGAGACGGTGACCTCCTGGCCGTTGGTGAGGTCGCGGGTGGCCGATCCGGTGCCGACCACCGCCGGGATGCCCAGCTCGCGGGCGATAATCGCCGCGTGGCAGGTGCGGCCACCCCGGTTGGTGACGATGGCCGAAGCCCGCTTCATGATCGGCTCCCAGTCGGGGTCGGTCATGTCGGCCACCAGCACCTCGCCGGCCTGGAACTCGTGCATGGAGTCGATGGAGTCCAGGGTGCGCACCGCGCCGGCGCCGATCTTCTGGCCGATCGCGCGCCCCTCGACCACGACGGGGCCGCGTTCCTTGAGCACGAATCGCTGCAACGTGGAGGCGTTCGCCCGTGACTGGACGGTCTCCGGACGGGCCTGCAGGATGTAGAGCTTGCCGTCGACGCCGTCCTTGCCCCACTCGATGTCCATCGGCCGGCCGTAGTGCTCCTCGATCGCGACCGCATGCTTGGCCAGCTCGGTCACCTCGTCGTCGGTGAGCGACAGCTTGCCCTGCTCGGCCTCGTCGACCGGCACGAAATGGATGGTCTCCCCCACCGTCGCGTCGCCGGTGTAGACCATCTTGGTGGCCTTTGAACCGACGCCGCGCTTGAGGATGGCCGGGCGGCCGGCCCGCAACGCCGGCTTGTAGACGTAGAACTCGTCCGGGTTGACCGCGCCCTGCACGACGGCCTCGCCCAGGCCGTAGCTGGAGGTGATGAACACCGCGTCCCGGAAGCCGGACTCGGTGTCCATGGTGAACATCACGCCGGAGGAGCCGATGTCCGAGCGCACCATCCGCTGGATGCCGGCGGACAGCGCGACCAGTGAGTGGTCGTAGCCGGCGTGGACCCGGTAGGCGATGGCCCGGTCGTTGTAGAGCGAGGCGAAGACCAGCTTGATCGCGTGCAGGATGTTGTCGATGCCGCTGATGTTGAGGAAGGTCTCCTGCTGACCGGCGAAGGATGCGTCCGGCAGGTCCTCGGCGGTCGCGCTCGAGCGCACCGCGAAGGTGACCTCCTCGCCCTGCTCACCGGTGAGCCGCTCGTATGCCGAGCGGATGTCCGCCTCGAGGTCGGCCGGGAACGCCTGCTGCTCGATGTCCCCGCGGATCTTCGCGCCGACCTTGGCCAGTTCCCGCACGTCGTCCACGTCGAGCCCGTCGAGCAGTTCGTCGATCTCGGCCTTCAGGCCCGTCTCGGTGAGGAACCGCCGGTAGGCGTCCGCGGTCGTCGCGAAACCGGTCGGCACGCTGACACCGGCCTTGGAAAGGTGCTGGACCATCTCACCGAGCGAGGCATTCTTGCCGCCCACGGTCTCGACGTCGTTCATGCCGAGATCGGCGAACCACTCGATGTTCGTCATGTCGGGATTCCTTTCGTATGACGCGACTTTCGCGTCATCGTCCTCCGGCGCCGGAAGTGCGTCCGGCACTCAGCTTGCGCGTCTGCATGATGGTCGCGGCCATCTCCTCCACCGACATGGCGGCGGAGTTGGTGTAGGGGATGCGGTGCCTCCGGAACATGGCTTCGGCCCGGCGCAACTCGTAGGTGCACTGCGCCAGGGTGGCGTAGGTCGAGCCGGGCCGGCGTTCGGTGCGCACCTGGCTCAGCCGCTGCGCGGTCGACAGCAGGCCGTAACACTTGTCGACATACGGTGCGATCGGTGTGGGCAGCCCGCCGGACTCGAAGTCCTCCTCGACCAGGGGATAGTTGGCCACCCGGAGGCCGTACTGCAGCGCGAGGTACATCGTCGTCGGCGTCTTGCCGCATCGGGACGGAGCGGTGAGGATGAGGTCGGCGCGTTCGAGCTGGCGCAGGCTCTGCCCGTCGTCGTGCTCGATGGCGAACTCCACGGCCTTCATGCGGGCGTCGTACTCGCCGACATCCCGCATGCCGTGCGCACTGCTGGCGTTGTGCGCCGCATTGACGTGCAACACCCGCTCGACCATGTCCAGGTGCGAGCCGAACAGGTCGATGAAGGCGCACTCGGTGCCGGACAGGATCTCGCGGATCTCCTCGACCGCGACGGTGGAGAACACCAGCGGTGTCACCACGTCGGTCTTGATCGCATCCATCTGGGCGACGGCCTCACGGGCCTGTTCGGGCGTCTTGATGAACGGCAGCTTCTCGCGCACGAACCGCACGCTGGGAAACTGCTGCAACATCATGTTGCCGAGCGTCTCCGCAGAGATCCCCGTCCCGCCGGCCACGAAGAAGACCGGGGTCGGAGGCGTCTCGGCCGGGAAATCCACAGGCCGAACTCTGCCACATCGGTCGGCCCGAGCGTGACCCGGTGCAATTCGCGAGACCGGCGCCCCAAGATCCGTTTTGCCAGCGATGCCGACAGGTCGTCATACCTGCTCACAACCCTCAACGGTCGCGGGGTGTGCGCGCCGCGGCGCCGATTCACGTGCACAACCCTCAACGGTCGCGGGGTGTGCGCGCCGCCGCGCCAATTCACGTGCACAACCCTCAACGGTCGCGGGGTGTGCGCGCCACGGCGCCATCGGATGTCAGCCGAAGTGCCGGCGCCAGCCGTCGTGGATTGTGACCGGCTCGCCGGTGCGCAGCTGGACCGCGTCACCGATGCGACTTAGCACCTGCAGCGGCTCGCCGAACATCGCACTGGAGGTGATGATCACGAACCGCCATTCGAGGCCCTCGATCTCCTCCCGCCGCAAGATGTCGCCGTCCCATTGCGCTTCGCGCCTGATGTGGTGACGCCCGTCGAATTCGATCGCGAGTCTAAGCGCGACGTACGCGAGGTCGAGTTGCCGATATCTCGAACCCAATTCGACGACATGACCAATCGTGGGCTCGACCATCCCGGAGCTGGTGATCAGCAGGCGCAGCCTGGTCTCGTTGGGCGAGTCGACCTTCGAGCGGACGTGCGCGGCAACCTCGCGGGCCCGGCGTGCGCCGTTGCAGTGGCGGTCGGCGACGAACGCCCGTAACTGAGCCGGAGTGAGCGTCGTATGCCGGACCAGCGAGTCACCGAGGATCAGCAGGTCGACGAACTCCAGAACCGCAGCGAGGTCCAGGAACGTCTGTGCCGGCGTGGTCAACCAGACTCCGGAGTTTTGCGCCAGCTCGGGACGATGCGTGTAGAAGTGCAGTCGTATACCCCGATGGGTCGAGTGGTGCCGCTTGGGCGTGCCCAGATGTATGTCGGACGCATGCGGCGTCACTGCACCCCACAACGCCGCGGCGGTGTGGTGCGAGGCGAATCGCGCGGGAGGAAGTGCGCTGAGCAGGTAGCCGACCTTGGCCAGGAGACTCGGCGGCGAGCTGGCGGACGTGTAGACCCCGCGAATCAGCGGCCGGTATTCCGGCCCGGAGAGGCTGCGCCGGCTGATGCCCGATCGGACCGCATCCCTCGAGGTGAAGATGCTGCCCAACACAGGTACGACTTCGTCCGTCATACCAGGAGGCTGGCACGTTCACCACACGTCCGGGCGTTGTCCACAGGGCGCGAGGTCGGGCCTGCACACAACCCTCAACCGTCGCGGGTTGGTCAAGTCCCTGGTAGTGGTGTAGCGGTTCGCGTTCTCCTTGTTGAGGTTTCAGGCGGTGAGTTCGGGTAGTTGATCGGCTCCGATCTCGGGTTCGGTGGTAGTGATGACGGTGATGCGGCATCGGGCGAGGACGTCGA
>NZ_JBQCGS010000092.1:0-17832 GCF_051955415.1 Flexivirga sp. | reverse complement strand
GGGCGTGACATCCCGCTCTACCGGATCAACGACGTGTCCTACGAGAAGTCGTTGCTCGACCGCATTTTCGGTTGCGGGACGCTGATCATCAGCGACGCCAGCGAACAGCGCGGTGTGCCCCTGCACGACGTGCCACACGTGGAAGACGTGCAGGTGCGGCTCAACGAGTTGCTCTACCACCTGGACGACGGTGGCGACGACGACGGCACCTTCCCGCCGAACGAGCCCCGGCGCGGCTGAGCCGGGTCAGATCAGCTGCAAGGCCGTCAGCAGGCGGCTGACCGGCGAGGTGAGGTCGTGCTGCTCGGTCAGCTCCTTCAACCGGCCCGGGTCCGCGATATGCTGTGGCAGCGCGCCGCTGAAACCCGTGGGCAGCGCAATGTCCTTGACGACCTCCACCACACGGGGCGCGGCGTCCAGGTAGGCTTCGGCGGCCTCCAGCCGCGTGCGCTGAGCACCCTTGAGCAGCGGGTCACCGTCGGCGATGGCGGTCCGCAGAGCGGCCAGATCGCCATACCTGTTGATCAAGGTGGCTGCCGTCTTCTCGCCGATGCCGGTCACTCCGGGCAGACCGTCGCTGGTGTCACCGCGCAGCACCGCCATGTCCGCGTAGGCCGCGCCGGACGACACCGCGTACTTGCGCTCCAGGAACGCCTCGTCGATGATGTCGGGCTCGCGGACGCCGCCTCGGGCGGTGTAGAGGACCCGCACGCTCTGCGCGTCGTCGACGAGCTGGAACAGGTCCCGGTCACCGGTGACGACGTCGACCTGTGCCCGGCCGTGCGCACCCACTGCGAGGGTGCCGATGACGTCGTCGGCCTCGTAACCGTCCACCCCGAGACGGGCGATCCCGATCGCCGCGAGCACGTCGACGATGACCGGCACCTGCGGGGTGAGCGCCTCCGGCGACTCCTCGACGCCGTCGGTGCCCCCCATCATCCGGTGGGTCTTGTATGACGGGATCGCCTCGACCCGGAACGCCGGTCGCCAGTCGTTGTCCCAGCATGCGACCAGCTCGGTCGGCGCGTGATCGTGCACCAGCGTCGCGATCATGTCCAGGAAACCGCGAATCGCGTTGTTGGGCATGGCGTCCGGCGTCGCACGACGATCCGGCACGCCGTAGAAGGCACGGAAGTAGAGACTCGCGGAGTCCAGCAGCATCAGGCGAGGTTGCATGGCTACATCCTCGCAGAGCCCTACAGTTCGGGCATGGAAGAACTCGACCGGCGGATTGCCCAGTTGCTGTCCCAGGACGGTCGGCTCAGCTACACCGACCTGGGCAAGGCCACGGGTCTGTCGACCTCGGCGGTGCACCAACGCGTGCGCCGGCTGGAGGAGCGCGGGGTCATCCGCGGCTACCGGGCGGTCGTCGACCTCGAGGCCGCCGGCATCCCGATGACGGCACTGATCTCGGTGACGCCCTTCGACCCGTCGGCGCCGGACGACATACCGGACCGGCTGCGGCATCTGAGCGCGATCGAGTCCTGCTTCTCGGTCGCCGGGGATGAGAACTACGTGTTGCAGGTGCGGGTGGCCAACCCGGGCGAACTGGAGGAGTTGCTCGGCGAGATCCGCGCCGCAGCCAGCGCGACCACCCGCACCACGGTGGTGCTGAGCACGCCGTGGGAGGACCGGTCACCGCTGACCGACTGAACTCAACGCGCGATGGCGGCCACGCGCGCCCCGGTCACCCGGACCAGGTCCGCGGGCGCGAGGTCGACGTCCAGACCCCGACGGCCGCCGCTGACCAGGATCGTGACGTGACCAGCTGCCGACGCGTCGACCACGGTCAACAGCGAGCGCTTCTGCCCGATCGGGCTGATCCCGCCGACCACGTATCCGGTGGTCCGCTGGGCAAGCGCCGGATCGGCCAATACCGCTCTCTTGCAGCCTGTTTCACGAGCGAGCGCCTTCAGGTCCAGCTGCCGATCGACCGGGACGACAGCCACCACCAACCCGTTGTCCTTGGGACGGTCGGTCTGCACGACCAAGGTCTTGAACACGCGATCGGCCGCGACGCCCAGCGCCGCCGCGGCCTCCAGGCCGAACGAGTCGGCGTTGCGATCATGGGCGAACTCGTGCACCCGGAACTCGACCCCGAGCTGCCGCAGCGCGACGGTTGCCGGGGTCCCGGACGGGGTAGAAGAACGACGCGCAGGCACTGGTACATCCTCTCGCGCGGCGTGTTGCGCGCGACACGCCGGGTCTGCCTGAAAAAGTTCTGGGAGGGCCGATCGCTCTGACCTGCACAAACGCGCGTTTGTGCAGGTCAGAGCGCTGTTGACAGCGGCTGCCGCACCGGTAAATTCGTGCCCAACGTTCGGAGCTCGTCACGGGCGAGATTGCGAGCTGAGGGTGCGTGGATGGGCCCCTCGTCTAGTAGAAAACGTGCACGCCAGGGGAGACCTGCGTGTATTGGTCCCAACGACGAGGCGGCCCGTCCGCGACCGAATCACCCACCGCACCTTGCGAAGTCGCCAAGTCCTCGTCGCCGGTTGCCGCCGCCCGGTTAGGCTTGCCGAGTGATTGTCCGCCTCGCTCTCGCTGTCGCAGGCGGTCTGTGCCTCTGGTTGTCCTTCCCCGGCCCGGCGATCTGGCCGGCCGCCATCGTCGGTGTCGCGCTGATGGCACTGGCGACCAAGGGCACCCGTGCCCGCGCCGGGTTCCTGCTCGGCCTGGTCGGTGGATTCGCCTGCTTCGGCCCGACGCTGCACTGGGCCGGCACCTACGTCGGTGCGGTGCCGTGGCTGGCGCTGGCGATCACCGAGTCGGTCTATCTGGCCTTGATGGGCGCCGCCTGTTCGCTCGTGCAGTCGGCCCGCCGGTGGGAGCGCCTTCCGCAATGGCTGTCGCCGGCCGACGGCCCGCACGTGCGGCCGCTGGCGATCGCGCTGTTGTGGGTCCTGCAGGAGGCAGTGCGTGACTCGATGCCGTTCGGAGGCTTTCCGTGGGCGCGCCTGGCATGGTCCACCGCCGGCTCGCCGCTGGCGCACCTCGCCTCGATCTTCGGCGCCCCCGGCCTCACCTTCGTGGTCGCCCTGCTCGGCGGGTGGCTGGCGCTGACCGTCGACCGCGTCCGCCGGGGTATGCCGCCGGCGCGTGCCGTGCTGCCGCGCCTCTGGCCGGTGATTGCGGCGGCCGCCGTGGTCGGCGTCGCGGTCGTCTACCCGACGCCGACGGGCGGCCCGAAGATGCAGGTCCTCGCCATACAGGGCAACGTGCCGACGGCCGGGCTGGAGTTCAACGCGCAGCGCCGCGCGGTGCTGGACAACCACGTCAAGGAGACCGACAAGGCGGCCGCCCGGATCAAGGACGGCACGCTGCCCGAGCCCGCCTTGGTGATCTGGCCGGAGAACTCCTCCGACATCGACCCCACCCGCAACGCCGACGCCGGCACCGAGATCGTGCAGACGGTCGACCGCATCGGCGTGCCGCTGATCGTGGGCGCGGTGCTCCAGGAGCCGGCGCCACAGACCAGCAACACCTCGTTGCTCTACCTGCCGGACAAGGGCATCGTGGACCGCTATGTGAAGCAGCACCCGGTGCCGTTCGCCGAGTACATGCCCTACCGGTCGTTCTTCCGGCACTTCAGCAGTGCCGTCGACCTGGCCGGCAACTTCGCCGCCGGTCACCGGACCGGGCTCTTCCGGGTGCCGACCAAGCACCACGGCACGGTGAAGGTCGCTCCGGTCATCTGCTTCGAGGTCGCCTACGACTCGCTCACCCGCACGCCGGTGCGCGAGGGCGCGCAGCTGCTGGCGGTGCAGACCAACAACGCCACCTTCGGCTACACCGCCGAGTCCGAACAGCAACTGGCCATCTCGCAGGTGCGCGCGATCGAGCTGGGTCGATCGATCGTGCACATCTCGACCGTCGGCGTCAGCGGGCTGATCACTCCCGACGGTGTGGTGCACGACAAGACCGGCCTCTTCACGGCGCAAGCGGTCTCGGGTGCGCTGCCGCTGCGGACGGGCGAGACGCTGGCGGTCAGGGTCGGTGCCGTGCCGGAATGGCTCGGTTGCGCCGCCGCCTTGCTACTCTGCGGCGTTGCCCTGGGCGGCAACCGCGCCTCCCGCCGTCGGTCCCTGAGCGTCAAGGAAGTTCACGAGCTTGTCTGAGCAAGACATCCCGCACCGTCCTGTCCTGTCCACGATCCTGGTGCTCGTCCCGACGTACAACGAGCGGGATAACCTCCCGCTGATCCTGCGTCGGATCCGCACGAGCGTGCCCGACGCGGACGTGCTGGTGCTCGACGACAATTCGCCGGACGGGACCGGCGCAGTCGCCGACCGGCTGGCCGCCGGCGACGACCGCATCCGGGTCCTGCACCGCGCCGCGAAAGAAGGACTCGGCAAGGCTTACCTGGCCGGGTTCGACTGGGGTCTGGAGCGTGGCTACGACGCGCTCGTCGAGATCGACGCCGACGGTTCGCACCCGCCGGAAAGACTCCCGGCGATGCTCGCCGCGGCGCGGGAGGCGGACGTGGTGATCGGGTCGCGCTGGGTGCGCGGCGGCAAGGTCGTCAACTGGCCGGTGCACCGCAAGGCGCTCAGCGTCGGCGGCAACATCTACGTCAAGACCCTGCTCGGTATGCCGGTCAAGGACGCCACCGCCGGGTTCCGGGTCTACCGGACCGAGGCGCTGCGCGCGATCGGGTTGCACGACGTGGACTCCTACGGGTACTGCTTCCAGGCGGATCTGACCTGGCGGGCGATCCGGGCCGGGCTGCGGGTGGTGGAGGTGCCGATCACCTTCGTGGAGCGGGAGATCGGCCAGTCGAAGATGAATCCGGACATCGCGCGCGAATCGCTGCTGAACATCAGTCGGTGGGGATGGGAGTATCGGCGCGGTCAGATTCGTTCTATCGGTGAACGTCTCGCGCACCGATCGAAGGACGACAGTTGAGCACTCCCATCGCCGGCACACCGGGGCGGGCGCCCTTCTGGGCCCGCCTGTTGTTCGCCGTGACCCTGTGCATGCCGATCATCGAAGTGGTCGTCATCGTGCTGGTCTGGCACATCATCGGGTGGTGGACGCTGCTCGCGCTGGCGGCATGCTTCTGCCTGGGCCTGGTGGTCATCAAGCGCGCCTCGGTCGGCGCCGCCAGGGAGATGCGCGCGGCGATGGCCGAACGCCGGCCGCCGGCCCGGGAGGTGGCCGATGCGCCACAGGCACTGGTCGGAGGAGTGCTGCTGCTCATCCCCGGATTCGTCACCTCCCTGCTCGGGATCATCCTGATCCTGCCCGGCATGCGGTCGGTGTCGCGCCGCCTGATGCACCTGGTCGTCGGGCGCCGGATGGCGGCCGGTGGCATCCATGTCGTCGACTACACCGCGACCCGCGCCGATGTGCGCCGTGATGATCCCGAGGTGATCGAGGCGGAGATCATCGAGGGCGACGTCATCGACGAGGAGCGCCGCGACAGATGAGGCGCTGACCGGCGCGTCATACCCGCGCCTGGTGCAGGCACGAAGGAGCCGACCGGAAGATCCGGTCGGCTCCTTGGTGTCTGACGGCGTGACGTCTCAGGCAGTGCGCTTGCGGCGCGGCTTCTCGCCCCGGGAGGCGCGCAGCAGCGTCAGCCGCTCCTGCAGCAGCTCCTCCAGCTCCGGAATGGAGCGGCGCTCTAGCAGCATGTCCCAGTGAGTGCGCTGCGGCTTGACCGGCTTGCGCTCCGGCTCCGGGCCGTCCTGCAGTTTGGCCTCGGCGCCGCAGGTGCCGCACTCCCACAGGCTGGGGACGTCGGCCTCGACGGAGAACGGCAGCTCGCTGACGTGGCCCTGGTCGCACACGTAGCGCACGATCTGGCGCTCACTGAACGCGATGTTGTCCTCGGTCTCCAAGGACAGCGTGCTCAGGTTGGTCCCTCGCAACGAACGCTCTGCCATGTCCACTCACTTCTCTCTCGTATCGAACCGGTCCGAGAACCTGCCCCCCATGGGTCATACCGGTCTCGGCGATCTATGTCGTGCAACGGTCGATCGGGCCGCGGTGTTCCCGAGCGGCAGTGCTCGGGACCGTCCGGACGATCAGGACCTACGTCACTGAAGACGTGCCAGCGCCGCAAAAGGTTGCGCATCCTACGTCTTCGAACGCGTCAGTATGCCGTAAGCCTCGGCAAAAGTCCCATCGGGCGGCGGGCGACCGTGAGCCGGATCACATCTGCCGCCAGCTGTTCACACCACCCGCGGCGGCGTGTTGCCGGCGTCGAGGATCCCGTCGCGGACGCGCACGCCGCGCAGCAGGATCGCGCCGACGCCGAAGAAGACGACCAGCGCGACGATCGAGTAGCGATAGTCGCGGAACCACTGGAAGACCAGCCCGAACACCAGGGTGCCCAGCCAGCTGGTGCCGCGCTCCATCGCCTGGTAGAGGCTGAAGTACTCCGACTCACGCCCGGCCGGGATCAGTCCGCTGTACAGCGACCGCGACAAGGACTGGCTGCCACCGAGCACGACACCGATGGCCGCCGCGACCAGCAGCCACAGGACGAGGTTCCTCTCCGGCAGGGCACAGGCGGCACAGACCACTGCCGTCCAGATGAACAGACTGGAGTAGATCATCCGCTGGGCACCGTGCCGTCCCGCGAGCCGGCCGAAGGCCACCGCACCGAAGAACGCGACGAACTGCACGAGCAGGATGGTGATGACCAGTTCGCTCTCGCTGAACCCCAGTTGCTTGTTGCCGTAGAGGCTCGCCGCGGCGATGACGGTCTGCATGCCGTCGTTGTAGAAAAGGTAGCCCAGCAGGAAGCGCTTGGTCTGCGGATAGTGCTGCAGCGACGCGAAAGTGGTGCGCAGTTGCCGGAAACCGCCCACCCGGTCCCGGGGCGCGGGCCGCTCCAGCCGCGACAGCGCGCGCAGGCCGCGCAACGGGATGATCGCGAACAACGCCCACCAGACACCGGCCACGAGGAAGGCGACCCGGACCGCCCCGGCCTTGTCGAGCCCGACGACGTCGTGCGTGACCAGCAGCACCAGGGTGGCGGCGAGCAGGGAGCCTCCGCCGAGGTAGCCGTAGGCCCACCCGCGCGCCGACACGTAGTCGCGGTCGTCCGGGGGCGTGATCCGCACCATGATCGCGGAGTAGACGATCAGCGCCGCGCCGAGGCACAGGTTGGCCGCGATCGCCAGGATCACGCCGAGCTGCCAGTCGGTGCCGCTGATGGCGACCATCGCCGCGGCCGCAGCCGCACCGGCATACGTGAACCCGGCGAGGTAGCGCAGTGGATGCTGCGACCTGTCCACGGCGGCGCCGATGAAGACCAGCACCACGGCGGAGATGACGGTCGAGACCGTCAGCACGTACGGCACGAGCGACCCGGGCGCGACACCGATGCCCAGCACGTCCAGGTTGTGGTCGCACGCCTGGTCGGTCGGCTGACCCGGGCACGCCTGCTTGTTGGCGATCGAGGTGAGGTAGGGCGCGAAGAGCACCGCCGCGGTGACCACCACGTAGGAGGCGGCGGCCCAGTCGTACCAGTACCAGCTGCGTTGCAGGCGCTGCTGCTGCGGGCTGGAGACGTGCGCGATGTTCGTCCGCAGCAGGGTCACGCGCGACACTGTGGCACATCGCCGGCGTCGGTGCGCGGTGATCCGCGGCGTGGCACCCGGGAACCTCGGCTGGGCTCAGACGGCCAGCCCGCTGTGCACCCGCCGCTGCGGGTCGTACGTGCGCCGCACCGTGGCCAGACGGTCCAGGTTGGTGTCGTAGTAACGCCGGGCCGGCTGTCCGGTCTCCAGGTAGTTGACGTAGCCGCCCGCCGAGTACGGCCCGACGGACCGATGGGCCGCGGCCAGCCAATCGCGCGCCGAGGCGTAGGAGCTGTCGCCGACGTACCACTGCACGGACGCGGTGTGGCGACGCCATGGGAACGCCGTGGCGCCGGGTGCGAGGTCGGTGACGGCGCCGGTGAGCGGGTCCAGCAGCGCACTGCCGGGCAGCCCGGCACGGGACCGGGCGGTCACGGCACGGACGACGGCGGCCGCGGCCGCGGCATCGACGGTGGCCAGCACGTCGGACCCCGCGGTGAACCGCTGCCGCGGCGACGTGGTGCCGCCGCCGAGGTAGACCGCCGCGTCGAGATAGCCGAGGCGCCGGTAGCTGGTCGCCGTGGGCGATGTCCCGATCGTGTGCACCAGCGAGGCGGCGGCGGCACGCTCGTCGCCGCCGGCAGTCACGCCGACGACGCTGACGTGCAGTCGGCCATGGCCGGTCGCATCGACGTGCACACCCGCCCACCGGGAACGGGCGGTCGTCCGGATCCACCGGGCCCAGCCGGTCAGCACCCGCACTGCGGCGCCGCCGGCGAACGTCAGCGTGAAGATGCCCTGCTCGCCCGCCGGGTGGGTGGCGAAGCGCAGCACCGTCACCACGCCGATGTTGCCGCCGCCACCGCCGCGCAGTGCCCAGAAGATGTCACTGTGCTGCGCGGCGCTCGCGGTGATGCTGCGGCCGTCGGGCAGCACCAGCCGGGCCTCGGTGAGGCGGTCCGCCGTCAGGCCGTGCGCCCGTGACTCCACCCCGAGGCCCCCGCCCAGCGCCAGCCCGGCCGCCCCGACCGTGGGACAGGTCCCGGTCGGTATGCCGCGACCGACCGCAGCGAGGTGCTTCTTGACGTCATACAGGGTGGCGCCGGAGGCGACCAGCACGCTGCGGCTGCGCGCGTCGTAGGACACCGAGTGCAACGGCCGCAGGTCGAGGACCAGCGTGCCGTTCGCCGCCGAGGCGCCGACGTACGAATGCCCGCCGGCGCGTGGCGCGACCTGCAGACCGAAGCGCTGGGCGAAACGCATCGCCCGGGCAATGTCGGAGCTGCGCTGCACGACCATCACCGCAGCCGGGCGATTGGCGTCGAACCGGGTGTCGAACACCCGCTTGGTACGGGCGTACGGCGCGGTGCCCGGCAGGTCGACCGGTCCCTGCACGGTCCGCGCGAAGGCGATCCAGTCCCGGGTCGTCGGGGCCGCGGCGGCACTGCCGCGCGCCGGCAGCGGGTCCGCGGAGCTGGTGGCCGGGTTGCACCCGGCGAGCGCGGCAAGCACACCGCTGCCGGTCAGCGCGAGGGCGGTCCGTCGGGTCGTGGTCGTCATACCCTGCGGACGCCGCAGCGCCGGGTTCAGTTGGCGGCGGTCAGCGTCGGGTCAGGGCGCGCTGCAGCCGTCGGGTCCGCAGACCGCGCCCGCCGAGCCCTGACCCGCCTGTTGCATCACCAGCGGATGCGCGTCCTGCCACGCCTGCTCCAGCGCCGCGGTGAAGGTCGCGGCCGGTTGGGCCCCGGAGACACCGAACTTCTCGTCGATGACGAAGAACGGCACACCCTGGATGCCGTAGGAACGCGCCCGCGCGAAGTCCTGCTCGACCTCGCTGCGGACCTGCGGGTCGTCCAGGGCCGCACGCACCTCCGCGGCGTCGAGTCCGTGACGCACGCCGAGGTCGACCAGCTGCGCAGAATCGCCGATGTCGACGCCGTGTTCGAAGTGGGCGGACAGCAGCGCCTCCTTCACCGCGTCGGCCACGCCGTGCCGCGCCGCGAGGTGCAGCAGGTGATGTGCGCGCATGCTGTTGGCGACCACCAGGCCGTCGAAGTCGTAGTGCAGGCCCTCGCCGGCGGCCTGCTCGGCGACGTGGGCGAACATCTGCCGCACCTGCTCACGCGGCATGCCCTTGCGCTCGGCGAGGTAGTCGGTCTCCGAGCCGTCATAGTGCTCGGGCAGGGTGGGGTCGAGTTGGTAGCTGTGCCAAGTGATTTCGACGTCGTCGGCGTGCGCGAAGTCGCGCAACCCGGCTTCGAAGCGGCGCTTGCCGATGAAGCACCAGGGGCAGGCGATGTCGGACCAGATGTCAACCTTCATGTATGCCGCAACGGCGCCACGGGGGCGCGCATTCCATTACCGTGCGCGGGTGACCATCGTGCGACTGTCCCGCACCGACGCCCGCCGGATCGCGGTGCGCGCGCAGTTGCTCGCGGCGCCGCGCCGGACCGGTCTGCTCGACGTCGTGCGGGCGCTCGGTTCGGTGCAGGTCGATCTCACCAGTGCGGTCGCGCCGAGTCCGGAGCTGGTCTGCTGGAGCCGGCTGGGCTCGGCATACCCGCTGGGCGGACTCGAGGACCTCTTCGAGGCGCGCGAGGTGGTCGAGTTGCGGGGGCGGATCCTGCCCGCCGAAGACATCCGCCTCTACCGTGCGGAACTGGCCGGCTGGGGGCGGCGGCCGCGTGTGGAGTGGCAGGAGTTCAGCGCCGAGTGGGTGCAGGCCAACGACCTGTGCCGGCGCGACATCCTGGACCGGCTCGCCGAGGAGGCGCCGCTGCCGGCAGCAGCCTTCGAGGACACCTGCGAAGTGGCCTGGCGTTCCAGCGGCTGGACCAACAATCAGAACGTCGTGCGACTGATCGATTTCATGGAGAGCAGGGGAGAGGTCGCGGTCGCCGCACGCGGCGAGCGGGGCGAACGGTGGTGGGACCTGGCCGAACGCATCTACCCCGAGACCGATGTGGTGCCGGAGGACGACGCCCTCAGGCAGCGCTCACAGCGCGCGTTGGGCGCCCTGGGCATCATGCGACCGAAGGTCTACGACCTGGCGGGCATCCTGCGCAAGGATGTCGAACCGCCCGGGGTGCCGGCCGTCATCGACGGCGTGCGCGGCACCTGGTGCGTCGACCTCGCCCAGCTCGACCGGCCCTTCCGCGGTCGCACCGCGTTGCTCTCGCCACTGGACCAGCTGGTCTTCGACCGCAAGCGGACAGCTGAGATCTTCCAGTTCGACTACCCGCTCGAGATGTACAAACCCAAGCCGAAACGGCGGTGGGGTTACTGGGCGCTGCCGATCCTGCACGGCGACCGGCTGGTCGGGAAGCTCGACACGACCGCCGACCGGTCCCGCGGCCGGCTGGTCGTGCACGCCATACACGAGGACGTGGAGTTCAGCGCCTCGCTGCGATCCGCCGTGGACCGCGAGATACGTGCGCTGGCAACGTTTCTCGGGCTGCGCGAGGAACGCTGAACTCAGGCCGCCTGCAGCCGGTTGGTGAGGGTGACCAGCGCGTCGAGCAGGGCCTTGATCTCGCCCTCCCGGCGGTCCTGCAACTGCAGCCCGTGCTGGTCGAACTCGGTGAACAACTGCAGCGCCACCTGGTGTCGCACATCGATCATGTGGAAGTTGGCCACGATCTGCCGCCACTGCTCGACCGCCCGTACCCCGCCGTCGGCCCCGTAGGAGACGAACGCGATCGTCTTGCCGGTCCACTCCGGCCCGAGGCTGTCGACGGCGTTCTTCAACGCGCCGGGAACGCCGTGGTTGTACTCCGGGGTGATCATGACGAAGCCGTCGCATGCATCGACGGCCGCACTCCACCGGGTGACCTCGGGGGAGTCGTAGGTGCGGTTGGCCATCGACGGCAGCGTCGCCGAGGTCAGCAGCGGCAGGTGGAACTCGCGCAGGTCCAGCACCTCGAAGTCGGCGCCCCCGGTCTGCGCGGCGTGGCTGCGCACCCATTCGGCGACCAGCTCGCCTTTGCGGCTGTCACGGACAGATCCAAGAATGATTCCGATCTTCACGTCTCCCGATGCTAACGATCCCGCTCGAGCGCCCCGGACACGGTGGTCCGCCGGGCCCGCGTCACGGGCCCGCTCCCGTGCGCCACCGACTGTCGGCCGCAGCCGATACGCTCCTAGACGTTTGCACCGATCCGTATACAACCGTCCCGAGCCGAGGCACTGCATGGCACAACCGAGTCCCTACACGCCGGGTGCGGTGGCACGCGAGATTCCCGGGCGCAGTAGGCAGTTGGCCGCTATCGAGGAACGCCTCGACATGATGACGATGATCGGGCGGATGGTGCCCCGCATCCGGGTCGACCACGGCCCCCGCGGCGTGGGCAAGACGTCGCTGCTGCGGCAGGTGGAGCAGCGTGCGCGGGCCAAGGACGCCGACACGATCTGGGTGACGGCGGGGGAGTCGGCCGGTCTGGTTCCGGCGATCGCCGACGGTGCGGAGCGGCTGGTGCGCCGCTGGCCGGCGAAGATGAAGCAGCGGGTCAGTGAGGCGTTGTCGCACCTGGAGCTCAAGGTCACCGGTGGCGTGCCGGGCGTGGCCAGCATCGAGGCGGGGTGGAGCGCTGCCGGCGGGCGACGCCGCGCGCGTGGTGCGACGCGCGAGTTCGAGGATCTGGTGGTGGCCACGGCGCAGGCGTCGTTGGAGCGCAAGCATGCCGGGCTGGTGCTGCTCATCGACGAGGTGCAGGCTGCCGATCCGTCCAGCCTGCGCACGATCTCCTACGCCTGGCAGCATTTCCAGTCCGAACGACGTGACCTGCCGGTGGCGCTCTTCGCTGCCGGACTGCCCGAGAGCGTCGGTGTCATCAACGCGGCGGTGAGCAACTCCGAGCGGTTCGCCTACCGGCAGTTGAAGGACCTCAGCCCGGACGCGGCGGCGGTGGCGCTGGCCAACCCGGCGCGACAGTTGGGTGTGGGCTGGAGCGCCGCCGCGCTCGACGCCGCCGTCCGGTATGCCGCGGGCTACCCGCACACCGTCCAGCTGATCGGCGAGAACGCCTGGCGGCATGCGGGATTTCCGGACGCCGGGGCGACGATCAGACGCGAGCACGTCGAGGCGGCGGCTGCCGATGTCGAAGAGGACTTGCGGGAGCTCTTCACCGCCCGGCTGTCGAAGGTCACCCGGCAGGTCGAGCTGGATTTCGTGCTGACCATGGCCCGCCTCGGCGACGGCCCGGTCCGCCGCAGCGCGATCGCAACCGCGATGGGCAAACCGTCCGATGCCCTCGGTGTGCCGCGCAGCAGGCTGATCGGAGCCGGCATCATCACCGACAGCAGCCACGGCCACGTGGAGTTCACCGTGCCGGGGTTCGCCGCCTTCGTGCGCGAGGTGCACGATCTGCCCGATCCCGGCGAGTGAGCCGACTCAGGCCGGCGCGGCCGGCCGCCGCATGCGTTGGTCGAAGCAGCGCCACGAGTCGTCATACCGCTCGGCGCCATCGAGGTCGAAGCCGAGTTTGCGGTAGAACCCGATTGCCCGGTCGTTGCCGCGCAGCACCCACAGGTAGCTGGGCGCGTCGCCGACGGCGCGGGCCATCAGGTCCTGGGCGACGCCGCGACCGTGCCAGCGGGGTGCGACGTTGAGGCTGAGCACCTCCAGCGGGTAGGGCGCGTCCGCGTCCCGGCCCGGGCCGACCTCGACGATGCCGACCGGCTCGACGTCGACCACGGCGATCAGGACCCGATTCTCCGACGCCCCGGCGTCCACCCCGGAGACGGTCGCGCGCCAGCGTGTGGTGCTGTTGTCCACGTCCAGCCGATCGAGCAGTGGCTGCTCGATGAGGCCACGGTAGGCATGGCGCCACACCGTCACGTGCAGAGCGGCCAGCGCGCAGACGTCGCCCGGTGCGGGGGCTCTGATCGTCCATTCCGGCACGCCGGCGAGTATGCCGCACCCGCGGCGGCGACACACAGATCGTGCAGCGTGTCGTCGGTCAGTGGCGCAGGACGCAGTCGCCGCACACTGCAGTTCCGGCCCGGTAGATGAGGCAACAGCTGCGCCGCCGGAAGTCCGGACCGCTGCGCAGTAGCCCACCGTCGATGCGCGGGTCGGACAGCAACTCGTCCGCCGCACGCCGGGCGGCGGGCAGCAGGTCGGGACGTGTCGTTCGCAACAGACTCAGGGTGCTGTTGGCCGCGGATCCGACATTGCCCCACAGCACGTGTGCACTGACGGCATACAGCCGCTGGATCACGGTCGTCAGCGCCTCGACGGCGGTGTCGGATGCGGTGCCGGACGCCGTGCGCGATGCCGTGCCGGTCGTGCCTGTACTGGCCAGCGAGAGCTGGACCAGCCCGCCCGGCGGCTGCCGCCACCAGACGTGCTCGACGGCCGGTGAGGCCTCGATGCCGAGTGCGCGGGTACACAGCTGGGCGGCGACGAGTCGGGCGGCGAGGCCGAAGTGCTCGGTGGAGGCTGCGGTGCGTAGGTCGACCGGGGCGGCACCGGTGCGCAGCGCGCGCGACACCTGCTGGACGCGGTCGCGGATCGCGTCCTCGCGCAAGCGCGCGCTCAGTGGCTGCCACGGGGCCTTCGGTATGTCGTCTACGGCGTGGTCCGCGAACGCGAGGGCAGCGCCCAGCCGGTGCGGATCGTGGGTCACGTGGCGATCCGTTCGACGAGTGCCTGCAGCGGCGGGGGAGTCGTCGCAGGACCGACGGCTGCGGCCAGGGCGCCGGCCAGGAGTGCCTTGCGGCCCGAGGCGACGCCGCAGAAGCGGTGCAGCTGCTCGGCCAGGGTTCGCTCCTGCCAGGCCGGCTGCTGCCGGAGCGTGGCGAGTTTGCCGTCCAGGCCGAGGCCTTCGATCACCGCCACGGTGCGTTCGGTGCCGAGCGCGCGGATGAGTTCTTCCTCGAGGTCGGCGTGACAGACGAAGAAGCCGTATGACGACAGGTCGCTGGCATCGCGCACCGGCAGTCCGACCTCGTCCAGCGCGTGTTCGACGAAGCGGGCCTCGGGTGCATCGCACAGGCCGAGGATCTCCGGGACTCGCGGTCGGGTGCGGTGGAGTGCGATGAGCTCACGGCGCACGTTGGTCACGCCTCCGAGGTCGACGAGTCGGACGTGCCCCAGATCCACGCCTCGTGTCGAGGCCACCGCGGTCAGTGCTGCGATGTCGCTGATCCCTTCGAGCAGCACCACTTTGCGGACCGCACCGCGCACGAGCCACCTCCTGACGTCGTCCCGACTCTACGCAGCCGCGCTGCCGATCTTGGTCGTGACTGCACGCTCCGACGACATCGATGTGGTGGCGACGCGTCGCCGGACGCGGGTGCCGCCGGCAGATGCGCTCCGTTATCGTGTGGCGCATCCCACGGGAGTCCGTACGACGCACGGGCTGAGAGGGCGACAGCCGGTCGCCGACCGTCGAACCTGTCCGGGTCATGCCGGCGAAGGAAGGACTCCGCGGTGGCTGCCGTCATACCTGAATCACGCCTGTCTCCACCACGATCCGACGAGCAGCAGACCCGACAGCGAGCTCGCGCCGCGTCGTTGGTCGGCAGCACGCTGGAGTGGTACGACTACTTCGCGTTCGCCACCGCCTCGGCGCTGGTCTTCGGCGACGTGTTCTTCCCGTCCAGCGCCCGGGTGACGGGTCTGCTGCAGTCCTTCGCCGTGCTGGGTGTCGGATTCGTCGCGCGGCCGTTCGGCGGCCTGGTGCTCGGTCGGCTGGGAGATCTGGTGGGACGACGCCGGGTGCTCCTGATCACGCTCTGGACCATGGGCCTCGCGTCGACCGCGATCGGGTTGCTGCCCACGGCGGCGCAGATGGGGTGGGTGGCGCCGGCTCTGCTGGTCTGCCTGCGCCTGGTGCAGGGCTTCGGGGTCGGCGGCGAGTGGGCGGGAGCCGCCCTGGTCGCCGTGGAGAACGCGCCCGCCGACCGTCGGGCGCGGTGGGGGAGCCTGCCGCAGATGGGTACGGCGCTCGGCGCGGTGCTGGCGACAGCGGTGTTCGTGCCGGTGGCCATGCTGCCCGATCGTGAGCTGCAGTCGTGGGGGTGGCGACTGCCGTTCCTGCTGAGCGCGCTAGTGGTCGCAGTCGGCCTGTGGATCCGCAGCGGGCTGATCGAGGCCGCCGATTTCACGGAGTTGCGCCGGCGGGGTGAGATTGCGCAGCGACCGGTGCAGGAGACCTTGCGGGTGGACCGCGTGCCGGTCGTGCTCGCGATCGGGCTGCGGTTGGCCGAGAACATGTGGGGCTACCTGGTGCTGGTGTTCGCGCTCACCTATGTGCCGGACGCCGGCCACCTCGGCAAGGACGCGGTGCTGACCGGAGTCAGTGTGAGCATCCTGCTCGGCGCCGGATGTTATTGGGGGGCAGCCTGTGTGGCCGACCGGGTCGGTCGTCGTCCGGTCTATGTGGCGGGCGCCGCGTTCGGTGTCTGCTTCGCCTACCCGTTCTTCGTCATGTTGCGCAGCGACTCGCTGCTCGTGGTGTGGGCGGCGTTGCTGCTGGGCTGGGGAGTCGCCAGCGGTGTCAACTTCGCGATCGAACCGTCCTGGTTCACCGAGTTGTTCGGCCGGCGCACCCGCTGCACCGGCCTGTCGCTGGCGTACAACGTGGCGACGATGCTGTCCGGGGTCACGCCGTTCCTGGCCACTCTGCTGCTGGAACGCGGTCACGGCCGGCCGGTGCTCATCGTCGCGCTGCTGGTGGTGCTCGGGTCGGTTGCTATCGGCTGCGCCATACTCGCCCCGGACCCGTATGGCGCGCACCGATCGGTCCGCTCGGCAAGGCGGTCATTGCCGGGGCTGTAGCGTTGTCCCGATGACTGCCCACACACGACGCGGTGCCCTGCTGGCAACTGCCGTCGGACTCCTGTCGCTGACCACGGCGGCCTGCGGTGGCGGATCCACAGCCTCCACGGCCTCGAGGACGCCGTCCAATGGGGCGCCTTCGTCGGCGTCGCCCACAACGCGCAGTGCGACGCCTCGGCCGACGACTGGGCGACCGGCGGGGAACCCGCTCACCGGCGGCCCCCGTACCGGCCGTCCGGTGATCGCGGTCAAAGTGGAGAACACCAGCGCGGCGGTGCCGCAGTACGGACTGTCACCGGCCGACCTGGTGTTCGTGGAGGAGGTCGAGGGCAACCTGACCCGGCTGATGCCGGTCTACTCCACCAGTTTCCCGAGCCGGGTCGAGCCGGTACGCAGTGCCCGCAGCACGGACGTGGAGATCCTGCCGATGTTCGGTCACCCGGCGCTGGTCTACTCCGGTGCTGCTTCGCAGATCCGGGCGAAACTGGACCAGGCGCCCATCACACTCCTGGGCGGCGGCAGGCGTGACTCCCATCGTCGGGCACCGCACAACCTGTATGTCGATGTGGCGGCGTTGGCGCAGCGGCACGGCCTGTCGGCCTCGCGGGACATCGGGCTGCGGTTCGCCGAGGGCGACCCACGGCTGCAGCACGCGGCCGGCGACAGCTCGTTCACCGTGCAGGTCGGCGGTGACCGGTTTTCGTTCTCATACCAGGGGAGTCACTATCTGCCGAGCTGGAACGGCAGGCCGTACCGCGACGTCGGGGCGGGCGGTCACCAGGTGACCGCCGACAACGTGCTGGTGCTGCGCGTGCGAGAGGTTTCCGACGGCTACCGGGACCCAGCGGGCAACCCGGTCTATCGGTCCGAGTCGACCGGCTCCGGAAAACTGACGCTCTTCCGTAATGGGAAGAAGCTGTCCGGAACGTGGCACCGGGCGGCGGTCGACAAGCCGTTCCGGCTCACGGACGACCGGGGGAGGACGCTGACGCTGACACCAGGGAAGACGTGGATTTTGTTGCAGAACATGTGAATTCAGATCTCATTGCGCGTCATCGGCAGCCACCTCGCCGTCCGCCAGGAGGCCTCGAGTGATGAGCCGCCGCAACGGGTCGTGCTGGGGACCCAGCGCCGTCGCCGGCCCGTAGAACACCGACGGGTCGTAGCGCCATACCGGACCGCCGACGTAGTCGGGATGCTCCCAGTCGTAACGGGCGAAGATGTGGGCATGCAGGTAGGCGTCGGTATTCCCCAGGATCTCGTAGTTCAGCCTGCGGAAACCGCCGTCCAGCCGGCTGCAGGCCGAATCGACAGCAGCTCCGAGTCGGTCCATGGAGTCCAGGAACGCCAGTCGTCGTGGCCGGGGGAGATCGGTCAGGGTCAAGTCCCTGGTAGTGGTGTAGCGGTTCGCGTTCTCCTTGTTGAGGTTTCAGGCGGTGAGTTCGGGTAGTTGATCGGCTCCGATCTCGGGTTCGGTGGTAGTGATGACGGTGATGCGGCATCGGGCGAGGACGTCGA
>NZ_JBQCGS010000091.1:0-33229 GCF_051955415.1 Flexivirga sp. | reverse complement strand
CTGTCTGTTTGGTGGGTCGCCGGGGGGGGGGCTGGGGGGGGGGGGGGCGCGGGGCGGGGGGGGGGGCGCCGCCCCCCCCCCGCCGTACGAGCGGGGTCAGTCGACCCGCAGACCACGCTCCAGCGCGCGCACGATCTTCGGGCGCAACTCGCCGGCGGCGACGACCTCGTCGACGGAGCCGACCTCGACCGCCCGGTGGATGCTGTGCACGCCGTCGAACTCGGCGGCCACTTCGGCGATCTTGGCGGCCCGCAGGCTCGCCTGCAACTCCTCGAGTGCGACCCGCAGGGCGGCGCGTTCGGCACCTTCGGCGGTGTCGAAGCGTTGCTGCAGCTGTGCCAGCTCCGGGTCGGCGGCGGCTCGCTTGGCCACCTCCGACGCGAAGACGACGGCCGCGGCCGGAGCACCACCGAGCACCGATGCGAACGACCCGTCGACGGCCAGCACCGTCATCTGCGCGTTGAGTTGCTTGGAGAACACCACGAACGCCCCGCCGTGGTAGCGCGAGATCACGCAGAAGACGATCGGACCGCGGAAGTTGACGATCGCCCGACCGATCTCCGCGCCGTACTCCAGCTGCAGGTTGCGCATCGACTCCGGGGAGCCGTCGAAACCCGACAGGTTGGCCAGCACGACGACCGGCCGGTTGCCGGACGCTGCGTTGATGGCGCGCGCCACCTTCTTCGAGGACCGCGGGAACAGCGTGCCGGCGGTATAGGTGTCCGGGCCGTCGGTGGGCGGGAAGCCCTGCCGTGCAACGGGTTTGGACTCGATGCCGATCAGTGAGACCGGATAGCCGCCGATCCGGGTGTCGACCGTGACGGCGGTCTCGGCGTCCGCCATACTCCCCCACCGCTCGAGCATGATGTGGTCCTGGTCGGCGACCGCACGCATCACGCTGCGGATGTCGAAGGCACGCTTGCGGTCCGGGTTGAGCTCCCGGGAGAAGATGTCACCCACGGTGTCGAAGTCGCCGTCGTGCGGGCTGTCGCAGATGTCCCGGTCCACCGGGTCGGCGGACGGCGCACGCCGCGGCCCCGGCTCACCGGGTACGACATACGTGTGGTCGTAGTGCTGCATCAGCACCACGAGCGCTTGCGCCAGATCGGGCACCCAGTACTGGGCCTGACCGTTGGGTCCCATCACGCGGTCGTAGCCGCCGATGCCGTGGTTGTCCTCGGCGGACACGCTGCCGGCGAAGTCGAGCGTCTGCTTGCCGGTCAGCACCATCGCGCTGTCCGGGGTCATGATGAGGATGCCCTTGGTGTGCATCAGCATCGTCGCCTCGGCGTTCCAGTAGGGCTGCGCCCCGACGTTGATGCCCGCGACGACGATGTTGATCTCGCCGCCCGCCTGGGTGAACTCCACGATGCGCTTGAGGGCAACAGCCACCCAGTCCATGTTCTCGGTGCCGCTGGTCATCGACACCCGCGCACCGGCGGAGACGGCGAACCACTCGACCGGGACGGCCAGCTGCTCGGCCAGGTCGATGGCCGCGACCACCCGGCTGCACTCGGCCTCGGACAGCGCGCCCAGGGACTTGATCGGGTCACCGGCCAGCACGACCCGCCGGACACCCTCCGGGTAGAGCTCGGTGGGCGTGGTGACCACGCCGACGATGATGCCCGCGGTGTTCTGGCCGCGTGGCCGGTCGACCGGCACCAGCGCTCCGCCGTCGTCGAAGTCGTACTCCACGAACGACCCGGCGCCGGCGAGCGTCGGCTCCAGCTCGTAGGGGTAGACCAGGCCGCGCCGACGAGCTCGCAGCACCTTGGCGGCGTAGTCGTCCAGCGGCGCCAGCGGCTCGGTCGGGGGTTCGATCACGTCGGCGGCGACACCCGCTCCGGGCGTCGCGTGGAAGCGTATGGCGATCTGGGTCGGTGTGCCGTCGGAGCTCTCCACCCGTCCCTGGGCCAGCACCTCCTCGATGCCGGCTCCCTCGGTCAGCGGCGTGATCTTCGACTGCAACGCCGCCAGGTGCGCGATGTCCGCCTCGACCGGCGGCCAGACGGTCACCCAGACGTGGTTGACGTCCAGCGGGGTCCTGCCACCGCCGTGCGAGGCCCGGACCCGGCGGATCGCCTCCAGGCAGTTCTCGACCGCCCGCTCGGCGTGCGGCAGCGCGACCACGTTGCCGTCCTCGTCGCGCACGACGGCCAGCTGCCGCACCTGCGCCAGGGCCACCAGACGACGGTCGGCCGGGTTGCTGCGTGCGACGCAGTCCAGCAACAGCACGTCCTCGGGCGCCTCCAGCCGGGTGACGTCGAACTCCCGCAGCCGCCAGAGGTTGAGCCGCCGGCCGACCATCGGGTGCATGCCCCGGACCAGGTCGTCCTCGACCCAGCCGGCGTCGGCGGGGCGGAAGGTGAAGTAGTCCACCGCGTGCGGAGCCGCCGGACAGACCGCGAACGAGATCCGCCGCACGGTGTGCGCGAACGACCGGTGCGCCAGCAGCTCCAGCAGCTGGTCGCGGGCCTGCTCGGGCTGCCCGGGCAGGTCCGCCCACCGCAGGTAGATCTCGACGACGCTGTCGTGGTCGGTGGCCAGCTGGTCGTCCACCGCCGCCCACAGCGAGCCGTCCCGCGCCTGCCCGATGTCGCCGACCGTGGTCACGACCCGCGTCTGCCCGTGGGTCTCGGAGACGTATTCGGCTCGCGCGACCGGACGGCCGTGGACCTGCGCGGCCTGCAGGTCGTGCAGGTCGTACTCCAGGTAGTGACGCCGGATCAGCACCTCCAGCAACGGCTCGTAGGCGCTGTCGATGGTGCTGGGTTCGGCATACAGCCGGTCACGCAGGAAGCCGACCAACTGCTCGGGTATGGCGGTCAGCGCCCCGATCCGGGCCTCTCGGTCCGGCGCCGACGGGTCGGTCAGTGCGGCGACCTCGTCGGCGACACCACCCAGGACGCTGGATCGTTCGTCGTCGACGATCGGCTGGTCGAACCAGCGGAACCGCACCGAACGGGCCAGGTCCCCGACCACCGAGAAGCGCCGCTGGGTCGCGCGCACCACCCGCTCCAGCAGCGCCCGCGCGCTACTGGTGTCAGTCGGTGCCGGGACCGACAACCAGCTGCGCAGCAACTGCACCGCGATGTCGACGTCCCCGACCTCCTGCTGCGCCAGGAAGATCCGGAACAGCGCCTGCTCCAGGGCGGGCGTGCGGTCCAGCTCGGTGATGCCGTAGTGCCGCAGCACGCGCAGCAGCTTGTCCCGGAACGACTGCGGCAGGTCACCGCGCTCCAGATCCAGCGTCCGCAGATAGGTCTGGAAGTGCTCGCGGGAGCTGTGCACCCGCAGCTCCGAGTGCGACTCCTCACGGGCCGGCCGGTTGCGGCTCAGCTCGGCGAAGTCGGCGAACATGTCCAGCAGCGCGAGCTCGTCGTCGCTGGGCGCGGCCGTGGTGTCCCGCTCGTCCAGGTAGGCGTGCAACGTGGCCAACCGGTCCTGCGGGCTGACGTCATACCCCATGAGCGCGGAGCGCAGCGTGCTCATCGCGGCCGCGTCACGCTCCGCACGGGTGCGGACCCGGCCGTCGGTGGGCAGTCCGAGGTCGGCCCCGGAGGTCTCCCGCTCGACCTCGGCGTCGTCGCCGGTGGGCTCGAGCCGCACCAGCGGTGCACCGGTCTCCACCTGGGTGCCGGCGCGCACCAGCAACTCGCGGACCCGCCCGGTGAACGGCGCGGGCAGCACCGTCTCCATCTTCATCGACTCCAGCACGAGCACCGGCTCACCGGCATTGACCTCGTCCCCCACGGCGACCGGTGTCGCGACCACCAGCGCCGGCGCGGGCGCGCGCATGACGCCGCCTTCGTCGCGGCTGATCCGGTGGGTGACACCGTTGACCTCGATCAGCTGGACCGGACCGTGCGAGGCGCTGACCACCCGGAAGGCCTCGCCGTCGACCAGCAGCCGGCTGTGCACCTCGTCCAGGCGTTCCAGGGACGCGCTGACGGTCTGCGTCGTGGTCCCGCCGGACACGCTCACCGAGTAGTCGCTGGGGCTCACCCGACGCACGGTGACCGAGAACGTCTCGCCGCGCAGCTTCAGCTCGGTCGTGCCGTCGGGGTCGTGGTGCAACTGCGGGCGGCCACCGTATGCCGTGTCCAGGAACCCGGCCGTCTCGGCGCGCTCCCGCTCGGCATACCCCTCGATGGCGGCGGCGACCAGCGCGACACCGGCGTGCGGGTGATCCGCGAGCCGGCCCTCGGCCCGCATCCGGTCGATCCAGCCGGTGTCGGCCCAGGTCGGTTCGCCGCGGGTCACCTCGGACTGACCGAGCAGCTCCAGCACGAAACTCTTGTTGCTCACCCCGCCCTCGATGATGACGGTGGTCTCCTCCATCGCGCGGCGCAGCCGGGCCAGGGCCTCCTCGCGGGTGGAGCCGTGCGCGATGATCTTGGCGATCATCGAGTCGAAGTCGGCCGGGATGGTGTCGCCCTCGCTGACCCCGGTGTCGACCCGGATGCCCGGCCCGGCCGGCAGCTCCAGCCGGCTGATCCGGCCGGGAGCGGGTGCGAAGTCGCGGTCCGGGTCCTCGGCGTTGAGGCGCGCCTCCACGGCGTGGCCACGCTCGGCCGGGCGCTCCCCCGTCAGCGGGACACCCGCCGCGACCTGCAACTGCAGCGCCACCAGGTCCAGACCGGTCACCGTCTCGGTGATCGGGTGCTCGACCTGCAGCCGGGTGTTGACCTCCAGGAACGCGAACGTCCGGTCCTGCGGGTGGTAGAGGAACTCCACGGTGCCGGCGCCCCGGTAGTCGACCGCGAGGGCCAGTCGCTCGGCCGACGCCTTGAGTTCGTCCGCCTGCTGGGCGTCCAGCAGCGGGGACGCCGACTCCTCGATGATCTTCTGGTTGCGGCGCTGGACCGAGCAGTCCCGGACGCCGACCGCCCAGGCGGTGCCCTGCCCGTCCGCGATGACCTGGACCTCGACGTGCCGTGCGCCGGTGACCAGTTTCTCCAGGAACACGACGCCGCTGCCGAATGCGCGCTCCGCCTCGTCGCGGGTGCGCTGGTAGGCGTCCTCGAGCTCGGCCGGCCCGGTGACCTTGCGGATGCCGCGGCCGCCGCCGCCCGCCGTCGCCTTGAGCATCAACGGGTAGCCGATGCGGTCCGCCGCCGCGAGCGCGTCGGGCAGCGTGTCGACCCCGCCGCGGCTCCACGGCGCGACCGGGACCCCGACCTCCTCGGCGATCAGCTTGGAGCCGATCTTGTCGCCCAGCCGGCGCATCGCCTCGGCGGACGGGCCGATGAAGGTGATGCCGAGACGCTCGCACAACTCCGCGAACGCCGGGTCCTCGGCCACGAAGCCCCAGCCCACCCAGCAGGCGTCCGCACCGGTCTCGGTCAGCGCACGCTCCAGGGCGGCGAGGTCGAGGTAGGGCCGGTCGGCCGCGGCACCCAGCAGGTATGCCTCGTCGGCTTCGCGGACGAACGCCGCGCCGGAGTCCACGTCGGTGTGGAGGGCGATCGTGCGCAGTGGTGCGCCGTCACCGTCGAGGGCGCGGCGGGCGTTGACATCGCGCACGGCGTGGATGAGCCGCATGGCGGCCTCTCCCCGGTTGACGATGGCGATGCGGGTCAGGTTTCGTGGGGCGGATTGCACAGGCCTGACTCTGCCACTTCCGAGGGGTTACTCCACAGTCCCCACACCGAAAAGCGGTGTTCGACGACCGATCGGCCGGACAAATCCCGGACAGACCGCGAGCGATCGCGGATCAGGCAGTCCCGTTGCCGTCGTCGATCACCCGGAGCACCAGCGCCAGCTCGGTGGCGTCGTACCAGGACAACTCGAGATCTGCGTCGACGTCGCGCTCACCGGCCGGGTCGAGCAGGTGGAAGCTGGCCACCCGCCGCTTCGGTGGCGCACCGGTGACCGCCACGGCGGATGCTGCCGGCGACTCCGACCGGTCGGTGACCCGGTCGCCGTCGACGTCCACCGAGGCGACGACCCGTAGGTCGCGCGCAGCGGCGTCGGTCGCGGCGTCCTGGGTGGCCAGGTATTCCAGGCCCTCGTCGTCCTCACCGGGTGCGGCCGCGCGTAGCCGGTCGGTGACCGCGAACGCGGCGCGGGTCCGGTCCGGCAGCGCCCCGGTCCCGGCCAGCGCGCGCAGCTCGTCGCCGTCCAGCGGCACGTAGGTCCTGATCAGCTGCGTCATATTTCGCGCGCCTCCGTTTCGTCCAGTAGCTCCGCCAGTGCGTCGACCAGGCACTGGCCGAACAGGTCCAGGTCGGACATCGCATCACGGTCGGCGTTCAGGCCGAAGTCGACGCGCCCGTTGTATGACGTCAGCCCGATCGACAATGTCTGCCCCTTGGGCAGCGGGATCACCGGATAGGTCTCGACCATCGGCGCTTGTCCGGCATACAAGGTGCGTTGTGGTCCGGGCACGTTGGTGACCACCAGGTTGAACATGCGCCGGGACATGGCGTTGCCGACCCGGGCACCCAACGAATGCAGGGTCGGCGGCGCGAAGCCGGCGAGGCCGGCGATGGACGCGGCGTCGATGGCCGCACCACCGCCGTCGAGGTGCTGGCTGGTCGCGTAGCCGATCTGGTGCAGCCGCATCACCGGGCGGGCCTCGCCGACCGGCAGGTCCACGAACATCGGTGAGACCTGCTCTCCCATCTGGCCATCCGCGTCCTCCGGTTGCACGCTCAGCGGCACGAGGGCACGGACCTTCTCGCCGGCGGGGACGACCTCGCCGCGAGCGAGCAGCCAGCCCCGCAGGGCCCCGGTGATCGTGGCCAGGACGACGTCGTGGACGGTGACGGTCTGCGCGCTCAGGGACCGGATCCGCCGGTAGTCCTCCAGCCGGGTGGAGACCATGATGAAGCGACGGTGGACGCTGGCAGTGCGGTTGAGCGGGCTGTCCGGCGCGGGGCGGGTGGCGGCGCGCGCCAGCACACCGGCCGCCGAGGTCAGCCCGGCGGTGCCGTGCCGGGCCAGCCGCCGCGCACCCGAGGTGACCCCGCGCACGCCACCGGCCGCGAGGTGCGCCACCGCGAGCGGGTTGCGCACCACCTCCACGGCGGCGCCCAGCGCCAGGTCCAGACCACTGGGTGTGCGGGCCGCCCGCCAGGTCTGCGGGATGGGGTGCTCGCGGGTCGCTTCCGGGTCCACGATGATCTGGCCGATGTCGATGGCGTGTATGCCGTCCACCAGCGCTATGTGCGTCTTGGTCACGATCGCGAAGCGGCCGCCCTGCAGCCCTTCGATCAGATAGAGCTCCCACAGCGGACGCTGCGGGTCCAGCGAGCGCGCCTGGATCCGGCCGACGAACTCCTCCAGTTGGGCGGCGGTGCCCGGCCTCGGCAGTGCCGACCTGCGGACGTGGTAGCTGACATCGAACTGTTCGTCGTCGGCCCACACCGGCGGCAGCACACGCCCCGGGAACTGCTGCACCCGCTGCCGATAGCGCGGCACGAACGCAATGCGGTTGCTGACCAGGCTGACCAGTTGTTCGTACTCGAAGCCGCCGTCGAGCGGGTCGGGCCGGTCGCGGCCCGGTCCCTCGAAGATCATCACCGACCCGACGTGCATGGGCGTCGAACGGTCCTGCAGATAGTAGAAGGACGCGTCGAGGGCACTCAGTCGGTCAGCCACGGCCACATGCTCGCACGATCACGACCTGCGGGCGGCGAACCAACTGCGGCGGCTGGTCGCGGTGACACCCGTCAGGTCCGCCGCCAGCGCCGCGATCGCCTTGCGGGCCGCCGAACCGGGGGCGTGCACGGCGAGGACCCGACCCGCCAGCAGCGCACCGTCGAGCGCCGGCCGGTCGTCCGGGACGATGACCGGCGAGGTGACGGCGGCGAACCGCTGCAGCGCCTCGGTGACCCGCTGCTCCGGTCCGGCACCGACCGCGGCGGCCCGGACCTTGTTCGCGACGACCCTCGGCGGTTGCGAGCACACGGCGCGCAGTTCGTCCAGACCGCGCACCAGCCGCTGCAGGCCGACCGGGTCCGCAGCACCGACGGCGAGGACCGTGTCCGCGGCACCGAGCGCCGCCAGGGTCGCGGCGTTGCGCCGCGGCGCCGCGGTGTCGTAGCTGAGTTCCTCGTCCTGCTCCAGCGGTGCGGCGACATCGACGACGACCAGCCTGACCAGCTGCCGGCACTGCTCCAGGACCGCCTGCAGCGCGTCGTCGCGCAGCTCGGGCCATCGGTCCGCCCGGGGCAGGCCGGTGAGCACGCGCAGCCCAGCGCTCACCTCCGGGGCAACCGAGGCCAGCGATCGCAGGTCCAGGTGGCCGGCGTCCGCCAGCCGGGTCGCCGCGGCGACGCCCGGAGCCTCGTCGAGCAGGGCGAGATGCTGCGCGATCGACGCGGCATACGTGTCGGCGTCGACGAGCAGCGTCGGCACACCCAGCCGGGCCGCTTCGGCCGCCAGGTTGACGGCGACGACGGTGCGCCCGGGCGCGCCGAGCGGACCCCACACGGTGACGACGGTGGCGCCGCCGCGTGGCGGGCGCTCCCCGTGCTGCTCCCCGCTGGACACCGGCTCGCGCGGCAGGTAGGGGCCGTCGCCGGACAATGCAGCCAGCTCGGTCTCCAGCGACGCGGTGGGATCGGCGTCCGGGTCCGGTGCGTCAACCGCCGACGGGTCCGCGTCGGTGACCGCGAGGACGGCCGCCGCGAAGTCCCCCGGCGTCGCGCCGACCGCGACCTGGGTGCGCACACCCCACTGCTGCAGCACCCGCTGCTCGTCCTCCGCGCCCGGCCGGTGGACGCCGACCACGCCGACGCCGGCGGTCCGCAGGGCAGCGATGGTGCTGCGGTCCATGCCGTTGAAGTCGGCCGAGATCAGCGCGACGTCGGCGCGGCCAGCCGTGCAGATCGCCAGCAGATCCGCGACGTCCGCGCACCGCCGGACCAGCCGCACGTCCCGCGCCTGCCCGAGCGCGGCCGCCACGGCGGCCTCGTGCGCGGCACCGATCGCGGTGACCGCCGAGGTGGCCATCAGTCGCCCTTGAGCGGCGAGCCGGCGGCCGGCACCAGGTCGACCTTCGCCCCCTGATTGACCGCGCCCAACACTGCGGCGACCTTGTCGTCGGGCACGAGCACGTGCACCGCACCACTGTCGGACGCGACCGAGAAGCCACCGCCCTTGCCGGGGACCCGGGCCACGACGGCCCGGTCGATGAGTCGGGTCGGGGCGGCATACGAGTCCTTCCCGACGTTGTTCTGCTGCTGGGGCGAGATCCACACGTCGACGATCGAGCCCTTGACGAGATTGGCCGACTGGGCGGCGTCGACCGGAAGGGCGACCGCCTTGACCCGGACCGTGCCACCGGCACCGACGGCGGATCGCGGCACGAGTTCGCCGGAGCGCACCTCGCGCAGCACCTCACCGGTGGGCAGCGGGTCGTCCGCGCGCAGGTAGGTGCCGTCGGCCTTGTCAATGCGGACCTTCACCGCGTGCACGTCCGAGGCGGCGACCCGCTGGCCCGGCACCAGCGGATGTGCCGCCTGCAGGACCTCGATCGAGTTGTCGTAGTGTCGCAACGCCGCGGCACCGCCGATGGTCGCGACCAGCACCAGCAGCACGCCGACGACCAGTCGGCTGTCACGCCAGGACGGTCGCTGCAGCCGATGCGCGGCCGGTGTGGGCAGCTCGTCCGCTGCGGTATGACGTCGACTCTCCACGTGCTCTCTCCCCTTGCCTCCGGAGCAGTACCTCCGTTGTGTCGCACCGGGTGGTCCGATGACAGCGGCCGGGACGACTGCAAGCACTGTAAGGACTCCGGTCGGGCTGCGGGTCGTTTGTCCACAGGCAGTCCGCGGACGGCAGTCGCGAATGCGCCACAATGGACGTGCGCCACCTCACCTCGCACACCCGCCGCACCGTCATCCGCACCGCCACACCCACTCGCACCACAAGGAGGGCATCCGTGCCAGCGCGCTTCGTCTCCATCGCCGACGTCGCCGAGACCCTCGCGATCTCCTCCCGCCAGGCCTATGGACTGGTGACCAGCGGGGAGCTGCCCGCGATCAAGGTCGGCAAGTCGTGGCGCATCGAGCTCACCGAGCTCGAGTCCTACATCCAGCGGCAATACGCCGATGCCCAGGCGCGGGTCGCCGCCGGCGACTTCGGCGACGAGGAGAGCTGACAGCGGTCAGGTCGCGCAGACGCGGCTAGGCCCGGCGAACGATCCCGAGGGCCGGGAAGGGCACGATCCGGTGCCCGGTGAGCGCCCGCTGCCGGCGCACCGCGTCGGCGGGGTGCTCGGCCAGGTCCAGGTGATCCGCACCGACCTTGTCGATCGTCCCGGTCGCCAGGCCACCGGCGATGTCGTGGATCGCCACCGGTGCCCGGTCCCTGGCGACCGCGCGGAGCGCCACACCGATCCCGAACCGCCGGCCCCATCCCCGATCGTCGTCGCTGCGCGCCGCCAGGCCGATGATCGCCGTCACCGCGCCCATCGGCACCAGAGCCGCGTGCCGTCCCTGCTCCTGCAGCAACAGCCAGTCCTTGCCCATGTCGTCCAGCGTGCCGCGCACCGCGCCGGCCCCGGTGACGACGGTCACCACGCCACCGAGCGACCGTGCGGCGCGGTCCAGCACCGTGACCTGGGCCCGCTCTCGGCGGGTGCGGTCGGCGACCTCGGCCTGCAGCTCCCGCCGTTGCTCGGCCAGCAGCTGGGCCTCCAGATCCGCGAACAACTCCTGCCAGCGCACGCCGCCACCGTAGCGGGCCACGCAGGTCATCGATGGACAACAGCAGATAAGTGTGCTTGAGTGCATTCAATGTCACTTGATGTTGTTTGATGCACTTTGATGCTGATTGGGTGCATTCGGTCATCGGCGAGGGAGGACGGCATGGACGGGACAGCGACGAAGGACACGACGGGGCGGCACCGGGTGCGCGCCGCTGCGCTCGGCGCCGCCGCGGCCCTGGCGGCGGTCGTCGCGGCATACGTCGCGTGGCACGGCATGCTCGGGGAGCTCCACCGCCTGGACCACCGCAGCACGGTGCGCACCCTCGACGCCCTGCCGGTGCTGCTGTGGGCGGCACTGGTGCTGGCTCTGCTGTGGGCGGCGCTGCTGGTCGCGCTGGCGGCCGGCACCGTGCTGCGCGGCGCGACCGGCTCCGCCGGCGAGGCGGCGTGTTCGGGGCCGCCGGCGGGTGGCCGCGCCGGCGGCCTGGTGGCCCGGGTGGCCGGCGTCCTGCTCGCACTGACCACGCTGTCCGGCCTGTCCACCGCGGCACCCGCGCTGGCTGCCACGACACCGACGACGGCCACAGCCTCCGTGCAGGTGCCGCCGGCAGCACTCACCGTCCAGCACGCCGGCGTCCCCGCAGGCGGCGGTCCGTGCGCGGAGCCGGAGGTGCCGGCACCGGGCTGGGTGCCGGACAAGCCGGCCCGCACCGACCAACTGGCCCGCGACTGCGCACCTCTGGTCACCGGGCGCCCGGTCGCCGACGACTCGGGTGAGGTCGTCGTCCATCGCGGGGACACGCTCTGGTCGATCGCCGCCGCGCAGCTCGGACCTCACGCGGACGCTCGGGCGATCGCCGCCGAGTGGCCCCGCTGGTATGCCGCCAACCGCGACACCATCGGCGACGACCCCGACCTGCTGCAGATCGGCACCCGCCTGCAACGGCCGCAGCCCGCACTGGAAGGAAGCAACCGATGAGCCTCGCCGCCACCGGGCCGCTGCACCTGTCCCCCGCCTCCGGATGGCAGCCGCCCGCGCTGGACGAATGCGCGGTCGACACGCTGTACGACGACGTCGTCGCGGCGTCGCGCAACCGGCATCGCAGCTACTCGCAGCCGGCCCTGCGGGTGGTGCTCAACGCCGAGGACGCCGACCCGCAGTTCGGTCCGCAGGCCACCCGCAGTCAGTCGCTGCCCGAGCCGGGCGCCTGGCTGCAGCGGATGGCCGGCGCCCTGCTGGAATGCATGACGGGCGTGCGCTCACCCGCTCAGGTCGCCCGCTGGGTCAGCCCGCTGATCTACGAACGCGTCAACGCCCGCTCGGTGATCGCCAAGCGACGCGGCGCGCGACCGCTGCACCGGTCCCTGGTCCGCCGGGTGCACCTGTGCGAGCCGGACGACGGGGTCGTCGAGGCCAGCGTGGTGGTGCAGCACGACGGCCGGGTGCGCGCCATGGCGCTGCGCATGGTCGGCGTCGACGGCCGCTGGATGGTCACGGCGATGGAGCTGGGCTGACGGCGACTGCTTCAGCTGCTGGACTTGGCCTTCGCCTTGCCGGATTTCTTCTTCGCCTTCTTCTTGGCGCGGCGCTGGGCGCGGGGCAGCTTCGAGTCGTCCTCGCCGACCACCCGGCCGTCGTCGTCGACCTCGTGCGCGGTGGCCGTCCCGTCCTCGCCCGGTGCGGAGAAGGTCATCTTCTCCTTCGGCGCGGGCAGCGACGCCGCGATCTCCTCGGGGTCGACCTGCACGTGGAACAGGTGCTGGACCGACTCCTCCTTGATCGCGTCGTTCATGGCGCCGAAGAGCGCGAAACCCTCGCGCTGGTATTCCACCAGCGGGTCACGCTGGGCGTACTGCCGCAGGTGGATGCCCTCCTTGAGATAGTCCATCTCGTAAAGGTGCTCGCGCCACTTGCGGTCCAGGACGGTCAGGACGACGCGACGCTCGACCTCACGGCTGACCCGCTCGCCCAGGTCCTTCTCCCGGGCGTCATACGCGTGCTGGGCGTCCGAACGCAGCTCTTCGGCCAGCAGATCGGCCTGCAGGCCGGCGCGGCCGCCGACCTCCTCCTCGATCTCGGCCTCGGTGATCGAGACCGGGTAGAGCTCACGCAACGCCTCCCACAGCTTGTCGAGGTCCCAGTCGTCGGAGAATCCCTCGGCGGTCGCCCCGTCGACATACGCATCGACGGTGTCGTTGATGAAGTGGCGCACCTGGGTCTCCAGGTCCTCGCCCTCCAGGACCTTGCGGCGTTCGCCGTAGATGACCTCGCGCTGGCGGTTCAGGACGTCGTCGTACTTCAGGACGTTCTTGCGGATCTCGAAGTTCTGGGCCTCGACCTGGCTCTGCGCGCTGGCGATCGAGCGGCTGACCATCTTGGACTCGATCGGGACCTCGTCCTCGATCTTGGCGGTCTGCATGAAGCGGTCCACCATCGCGGCGTTGAACAGCCGCATCAGGTCGTCCTGTAGCGACAGGTAGAACCGGCTCTCGCCTGGGTCGCCCTGGCGCCCGGCGCGACCGCGCAACTGGTTGTCAATGCGGCGGGACTCGTGCCGCTCGGTGCCGAGGACGTAGAGGCCACCGAGTTCGACGACCTCCTCGTGCTGCTTGGCAACGGCCTTCTCGGCCTTGGCCAGCGCGTCGTCCCAGGCGTCTTCGTACTCGTCCGGGGTCTCCTCGGGCGACAGACCCTTGCGCTTCAGCGCCGCCATCGCGATGAACTCGGGGTTGCCACCGAGCATGATGTCGGTGCCGCGGCCGGCCATGTTGGTCGACACGGTGACCGCACCCTTGCGACCGGCCTGCGCGACGATCGCGGCCTCGCTCTCGTTGTGCTTGGCGTTGAGCACCTCGTGCGGGACGCCCTTGCGGCGCAGCTGCTCGGAGAGGTATTCGCTCTTCTCCACGCTGGTGGTGCCGACCAGCACCGGCTGACCTTCCTTGTGCCGGTCCACGATGTCGTCGACGACCGCCTTGAACTTCGCCTTCTCGGTGCGGTAGATCAGGTCCGGCTGGTCCTTACGGATCATCGGCTTGTTGGTCGGGATCGTCACGACGCCCAGCTTGTAGATCTGGTAGAGCTCCGCGGCCTCGGTCTGGGCGGTGCCCGTCATACCGGAGAGCTTGTCGTACATGCGGAAGTAGTTCTGCAGGGTCACCGTCGCGAGCGTCTGGTTCTCGTTCTGGATCTCGACGCCTTCCTTGGCCTCGATCGCCTGGTGCATGCCCTCGTTGTAGCGCCGGCCGGCGAGCATACGACCGGTGTGTTCGTCGACGATGAGGATCTCGCCGTTCATCACGACGTAGTCCTTGTCCTTCTTGAACAGCTCCTTGGCCTTGATGGCGTTGTTCAGGTAGCCGATCAGCGGGGTGTTCTCCGCCTGGTAGAGGTTGTCGATGCCCAGCAGATCCTCGACGATCTCGATGCCGGACTCCAGCAGGCCGACGGTCTTCTTCTTCTCGTCGACCTCGTAGTCGCCGTCGCCGGGCAGGGAGTTCTCCTTCTTCGGCGAGCGCTTCAGGTGGGTGACGATCTTGGCGAACTCGACGTACCAGCGGGTCGCCTCGTCGGCCGGGCCGCTGATGATCAGCGGGGTGCGGGCCTCGTCGATGAGGATGGAGTCGACCTCGTCGACGATGGCGTAGTGGTGGCCGCGCTGCACCAGCTCGGCGTCCGACCACGCCATGTTGTCGCGCAGGTAGTCGAAGCCGAACTCGTTGTTGGTGCCGTAGGTGATGTCCTTGGCGTATTCGACGCGGCGCTCGTCCGGCGTCATCGACGCCAGAATGCACCCGGTCTCCAGCCCGAGCGCCCGGTGCACCCGGCCCATCTGCTCGGCCTGCGTCTCGGCCAGGTAGTCGTTGGTGGTGATGACGTGCACACCCTTGCCGGTCAATGCGTTCAGGTATGACGGCAGGGTCGCCACCAGCGTCTTGCCCTCACCGGTGCGCATCTCGGCCACGTTGCCGAGGTGCAGCGCCGCACCACCGGCCAGCTGCACGTCGAAGTGCCGCTTGCCGAGCGTCCGCTTGCTGGCCTCGCGCACCGCCGCGAACGCCTCCGGCAGCAGGTCGTCCAAGGTCTCACCATCGGCCAGCCGCTTCTTGAACTTGTCCGTCTCCTCGCGCAGCTCCGCGTCGGTCAGCGCCGCGAAGTCGTCCTCCAGCAGATTGACCTGCGCGGCATACGCCTGCAGCTTCTTGAGGGTGCGGCCCTCGCCGGCACGCAGAACCTTCTCGACAACCTTCGGCACGAAAACTCCAGATCAGCTTGACGGCGCTGCGGCCGTCATGACGTGTGGACAGACTCACCCATGCTAATGGTCGGGACCGGGTGATGGGTTCCCGTGTCGGAGCATGTGGTTTGCTGCGCGTCATGGCGGTCTTCCCCGATGACGTCCCGGAGCTCAGCGACGGCGTCGTGACCCTGCGCGCACACCGTGAGTCGGACCTGCTGCGCATCGTGGAGTTCGCGAACGACCCGCGCAGCCGGGCGGGGGTGCCGCTGCCGGCGCCATACGGGATGGACCAGGCGCGGGAGTTCTTCGACACGGTGCGCACCACCTGGGAGGCCGGCACCCGGCAGGGCGCCTGGGCGATCGAGGTCAACGGCCGCTGGGCCGGTTCGATCAACCTGCATCCGCGCGCCGACCGCACCACCGAGATCGGCTACGGCGTGCATCCGGACGTGCGCGGCCGCGGCGTCACCACCGCGGCGGCACGCCTCCTGGTGACGCACGCGTTCGACACGCTCGGGATGCGCACGGTTGTATGGCGCGCCGCCCGCGGCAACTGGGCCTCGCGCCGGGTGGCGTGGGCGCTCGGCTTCACCGTCGACGGCAGCTGGCCGGGCACCCACCCGGGGCCCGACGGCACGGTGGTCGGCACCTGGTTCGGCCATCTGCACGCCGCCGATCCGCTGGAGCCGCAGCTGCCCTGGCGTGCGCCGGCGCCGTTGGCGGGATCCGGTGTGCGGTTGCGCGCGTGGCGCCCGGACGACCGGCCCGCGGAGCCGCAGGACGAGGCGCTGGCGCACTTCCTGCTCGGCTCCGCGCCGGCCGCCGACGACTTCGCGGAGTGGTTGCTGACCCGGCGGGAGCGGATGGCGGCCGGTGAGGCGGTCGTCTGGTGCATCGCCGACGCGGCCACCGACCGCGCCCTCGGCGGCATCCAGCTCTTCCGGATGAACGTGCCGATGCTGCGCGGCAGCGCGATGCTGGCCTACTGGCTGCAGCCGACGGCCCGCGGCCGCGGCGTGATGCGCGAGGCCGTCGAACTCGTCGTCGCTCATGCGCTCGCTCCCGGTGATGCCGGAGGGCTCGGTCTGCGCCGGCTGGCGGCGTATGCCGACACGACCAATCTGGCGTCGCTGCGGGTGCTGCGCGGAGCCGGCTTCCGCCAGACCGGCATCGACCGGTCCACGATCACCTTCCCGGACGGCACGGTCGGTGACGAGTACTGCTTCGAGTTGCTCGCCTCTGACGACCGCGACGCCCAGCGCGCCACGGCGCTGCCGGTGCCGGTGCTGCACACCGACCGGTTGCGGCTGCGCGCCTGGTCCGACGGCGACGCGCCGGGGCAGGAACCGGTCGCGGACCCGCAGGCCGCCGGCGCCATGGGCGTCGAACCCCGGCCGCCGGCGGCCGCCTACGCCGAGTGGTTGGCGCAGGAACGCGCCGGCCGACTGGACGGCACCTCGCTCAGCTGGTGCATCGTCGATGCCGCGACCGACCGGCCGCTGGGGTCGATCGGCGTGCGTGGACTCGGCACCCCGTTGCGCAGCGGGACCGTCGGCTACTGGCTCTACGACCACGCACGCGGACGCGGCCTGGCCGGCGAAGCGCTCAAAGCCGTGGTGGCACATGCCTTCTCGCCGGACGGCCTCGACCTGCTGCGGCTCGACGCGGCCACCGTGGACGGCAACCACGCCTCCATGCTGACCCTCGCGGCGGCCGGCTTCCGCCAGTACGGCCAGGACCACGACTCGTTCACGACGTTCGACGGCACGACCACCGACACCGCCTACTTCGAACTGCTGGCGGTGGAGCACTCCCGACGCCCTGGGGATCCGGCGTGACGCCTCGGCCCGCCCTCGAACCGGTGGTCCTGGCGGCGGCCGACCTGCGGTTGCGCCCCTGGCGCGAGGACGACGCACGCTGGCTGGAGGAGCCCGACGCGGCCGGCGGGTTGATCGTGACCGACCTGCAGCCGGCACCTCACGAGTTCGCCGAGTGGTTGCGTGGGCGGCGCGATCGGATGGCAGCCGGTCAGGGCGTGTACTGGTGCGTCGCCGATGTCGGCACCGACAGTCCGCTCGGACACATCCAGGTGCACCACCTGGACGTCGACTTCACCCACGGCAACGGCGAACTCGGCTACTGGCTCTCTCCGCATGCGCGGGGCCGCGGCGTGATGGGGACGGCGATCGACCTGGTGCGGCGGCACGCCTTCGCGCCACGCACCGACGGGGGCCTCGGCCTGCGTCGCCTGCAGGCCGGCACGGACATCGCCAATCGTGCCTCGGCCCGGGTGTTGCGCCGCGCCGGTTTCCGGATGTGGGGCGTGGAGCGGTCGGTGCTGGCCCGCGACGACGAGCCGGGTCGCGACGCCCTCAACTGGGAACTGCTGGCGACCGACGACGTGGACGCCCAGCGGGTGTCGCCGGCCGTCATACCGACACTGGAGATCGACGGCCTGCGGCTGCGGCCGTGGCGCGACGCCGACGTCGCGTGGATGCCGGACGAGCCGGACGAGCTGGCCCGGCGTTATCTGCCCGCCGGGGCACAGCTCGGCAAGACGTCGTATGCCGCCTGGCTGGCCCGCCAGCGGCGGTTCGCCGACGAATCGCACTCGGTCTCCTGGTGCATCGCCGACGCGGGGAGCGACGCGGCCCTGGGTAGTGTCGCCATCTTCAACATCGGCGAGGCGACGGCCACCTCGGTGGAGGTCGGCTACTGGCTGCTGCCGGACGCGCGCGGCCGCGGAGTCCTGCCGCGCGCCCTGGAAGCGGTGGTGGCTCACTCGTTCGCGCCGCGCACGTCCGCAGGTCTGGGCCTCACCCGGCTGTATGCCGAGACGGACCTGGACAACCACGCCTCCCAGGCGCTGTTGCGCGGGGCGGGTTTCCGTCGCTGGGGCGAGGACCGGCAGGCCTACACGGCGGCGGACGGGCGGATCACCGACGGTGCGTACTTCGAACTGCTGGCGACCGATGACCGCGAGGCGCAGCGTGCGACGAAGCCGCCCGTGCTGGATTTTCCGGAGGTGCGGCTGCGTGGACTGCGTCGCGGTGATGCGGATGCGCTGGCGGCGACCTGGGCCGACCCGCAGGTGCGGCAGTGGCTGGCCGTGCCGCAGGAGGACCCTGGGCGCCCGCGCCGGCGCCTACGTGGCCCGCAAGCGGTATGCCGACGCCGCGTCGCACGGGAGCTGGTGGGTGATCTGCGGCCCGGACGGCGACGAGTTCTGCGGGGTGATCGGGTTGCAGAACGTCGCCGACGGCAGCGCCGAGGTCGGCTACTGGCTGACCGCGACGGCCCGCGGGCACGGGCTGGCGACCCGGGCCCTGGAAGCGGTCTGCTCCTACGCCTTCATGCCTGCTGCGCGTGGCGGCCTCGGTTTGCGCCGCCTGTCGGCGGGTGTCGCGGCCGGCAACGAGGCGTCGGCCCGCGTCGCCCGGCGCTGCAGGTTCCAGCAGATCGGTCGGGCCCGCTCGGCCGAAGTGCTCGGCGACGGCAGCGTCGTGGACCTGCTGCTGTTCGACCGGCTCGCCGGCGACTGACCGGGGACCGACCGGCGAGTGACCGGCACGGGTCAGTCGGTCGGGTCGATCAGACCGCCGCGGACGGCATACATCGCGGCCTCCATGCGGCTGCGCAGCTGCAACTTGTCCAGGATGTTGCGGACGTGGTTCTTGACGGTGTTCTCGGCGATGAAGAGCTCGCCGGCGATCTTGCGGTTGGACCAGCCACGGGCCACCAGGCCGAGCACCTCGCGTTCGCGCTCGGTCAACTCCGCGACGGCCTCGTCCTCGTGCGTCGGTGCGCCGCGCACCAGCGCCGAGAACTCCGCGAAGAGCGTCGCGCCGAGCTCCGGTGCGAGCAGCGCGTTGCCGTCGGCGACCGTGCGGATGGCCTTCGGCAACTGGTCGGGCGCGATGTCCTTGAGCAGGTAACCGGTCGCGCCGGCCCGGACCGCCTCGACCAGGTCGGCGTCGTCGTCGGACGCGGTGAGCATCAGCACGTGGGTGCCCGGGAAGCGTTCCACCAGCTGCCGGCACACCCGCAGGCCGTTGCCGTCGGACAGGAAGATGTCCAGGACGACCACGTCGGGCGACGAGGACGCCGCGAGGTCCAGCGCCTCCACTGCGCTGCCGGTCTCCCCGACCACCACGATGTCGTCCTCCAGGTCGAGGATCATCCGCAGCCCGTGCCGGTAGATCGTGTAGTCCTCGACCAGCATCACGCGCACCGGCTCGGGACGCGCAGGAAGCGGGGCCGATGGTGCATCGGCCCCGCTTCGCGTGCGTGGAAGGTCAGTCACGTGTCGTCAGATGCATGGTCATTGCGGTGCTCATGCGGTGCTTGCGGCCGGCGGCTCCTCCACGACGTCGAGCTGTATGACGCCGTAGGACCACCCACGACGACGATAGACCACAGACGGTTTTCCGGTTTCGGCGTCCTGGTAGAGGTAGAAGTCGTGGCCGACGAGCTCCATCTCGTTGAGCGCCTGGTCGACGCCCATCGGTGCGCTCGCGTGGACCTTCTCCCGCAGCTGGATCGGGCAGTCCTCGTCGCCGCCGACTTTGGCGATGTGCGCGGGCAGCGGCTTGTCCTCCACCGCTGCGTCGCTGACCGGCACGGTGAGTGTCGAGGTCGCGTCGTGGACGGAGGTGGGTTGCTTGCGGCCGCGGTGCACCCGCCGCTTGTCGCTGGTGCGGCGCAGGCGCTCGCCGAGCCGTGTCATCGCGACGTCGAGCGCGCCGTAGACGTCGTCCGCGCACGCCTCCGCACGGATCACCGACCTCTTGGCGTGACAGGTGATCTCTATGCGTTCCGCTTCCTTGGCCTGCCGTGGATTGGCCTCGTGCGTGACCACGACGTCGCACCGACTGACCCGCGGGTCGAGCTGAGGGACCTTGCTCAGCTTCTCTTCGATGTGCCGACGAAAACGCTCGGGGACCGTGACATGACGTCCGGTAACGGTGATCTCCATGGTGCACTCCTGGTGTCGACTGCAGTCGGTGAGGCGGGTCGGCATCCCTTAGCGGCCGGTCGGACACCTCCTCCGGGAGGGCGGGCGGAGCACCCTGACGCGGTGTGTCGATCGCACGAAGTGCTCCATGCACCGACGTTAAACCACCGGACCCACACCCGTAAATGGCCCGTCAGGGGGACACCCTGCCGGCACCGCGGCGCTCGCGCCGACATGCCGCTGGGTGGCGGCGACGGTCGCGGCCAGGACGTGCTCCGCTCCCCCGTCGACGAGGGCGGCACGGGCCTCGGCGAGCGACGAACCGGTGGTGACGATGTCGTCGATCACCACGCAGACCCGGCCCGCGACGAGGCGGCGGCCCGCGACCGACAGCCGCATCGCACCGCTGATGTTGCGGGTGCGTTCCACCGCGCTCAGCCCGGCCTGGTCGCGTCCGGTGCTCGCCACCCGCAGCACCCGACGCAGCGCCAGCGGGGGCAGCCGGGCCAGGGCTCGACGCCCCAGCTCGAGCGTGGGCTCCCGGCCTCGCGCCCGGGTCGAGGACGCCCGGCTCGGCATCGGCACCACGCGCAGGCGCCGCCCGGCCCGCAGGGCCCGGGCGGCGCCATCATCGTGGGCGACCGCAGCGGCGAGCGCGGAACGCAGCAGCAGCGCCAGCGGTGGCCCGACGTCGGCGCGGCCGGAGTCCTTGAAGGCGCGAAGCAACGCGGCGACGACTCCGTCATACGGGACCTGGGACCAGGTGGCGGGGAACCCGGGCGGGCATGGCCTGGGCCGGGCGACGAACGCCGGCTCGGCGAGCGCGTCGGCCAGTGCGGCACGACACCGCCGGCACAGCGCGACACCGGAGGCGTCACAGCCGGCACAGGACCGTGGCAGCGCCAGGTCGCCGATCGCGTGCAACGCGGCGCGACAGTCGGAGCTGCGCAGGGCGGCCGGTGGAGCGAACACCGGACCATCGTGCGCCGGGTCCCGGTCGGGTCGCCCTACGGGACCGGCCGGCGGTGGACGGAGCGTGCCGCCGGGCGGGGATGTGGACGGCGGCGCGACCGGACCTCAGGTGCCGGAGGCGATCATCGCCGTGACACCGGGCACCTTCTGCCAGCTGGCGCCCACCCGCGTCAGCACCGTGTCGGCGTCGGTCTCGACGTACAGCGAGCTGGCGCCACCACCGGTGGCCACCAGTTGCTCGCCTCCGGGCGTCTCGCCCAGGTCGCTGCTCAACCCGCCGATCGGCACGCTCAGCGGCTGTACGGTGCCGGACTGGTCGTCGCGGCACAGCACCGCCAGGGTCGCGTAGTCGATCCAGCCGACGTCGAGCACGTCGGTGACGCTGGGCGCGACCCGCAGCGGGGTGGTCAGCGACTGCGCGTGCCCGTTCCTGCCACGCACGACCCCGGCGACGTAGACCTGATCGGCGCCCTTCGGGGTCCGCACGGCCACGGCGATGCGCTCCCCGTCCGGGGACAACCGGATGGCGATGATCCGCTTGTCGCGCAGCCACGAGGCCTCGACCGGTTGCGGCTGGGCGTCCGCGACCGGCAGCTCGGCGTCGACGACCCACAGCGTGCCGTAGGCCGACTTGCCGCCGGAATCCTTCGGCGTGGACCGGCCGGCGACCCACAGCTCGTCGACCGCGTCGCCGGAGTCGGAGCGGGTGGAGGAGAAGCTCGGGGCGACCAGGTCGGTGCCGAAACCGCTGATCCGGCTCAGGTGGCCGTTCACCCAGCGGCCCAGGACGGCGTTGGCTCCGTCGATCGCCGCGACCTGTTTCCCGTCACCCGAGATGGCCAGGCGATACCAGTTGCGGTTGATCGTGGGCAGCGTCGGCCGGTCCTTGACGCCGCCCTTGTTGCGCAGGTCCACCCCGGGGTTGCCGCTGTCCATCCACTGCAGCTGGGTGGGACTGGTGCGGCCGACCAGCTGAGCCGGGTTGCCGCTGACGGCGGTGTAGCCGAAGTCCGCGGGCGTGTTGGGACTGTCGGGCAGTTGGGGTGTCTGCAGCCTGGCACCGTCGACCAGCACCACCACCCGCCGCACCTCACTGACCTGTCCCAGGGTGGCCAGCATGCTGGCCCACAAGGCGGTTCGCTGTGCGGGGGTGGCGGACAGCACCTCCTCGCTGACGTTCACCGAGGCGACGCCGTCGTTGTCGATGGACACCGACGATCCGGTCAGCTCACTGCCCCGCGGCAGCGCCGGGAGCGTCATACCGTTCATCCAGGCGGGGGCGCCGCGCACCACGGCGGCGGCCAGCGAGCTGACCAGCCCGGTCTGGGTGTACCACTGGGTGTCGGGCACCAGCGTGTGACCGGTGGCGGCCGCGTAGTAGACCTCCTGCGGCTGGTAGATGCGTTTGAACTGCTCGACGTTCATCCACAGCCCGAAGTCCGCCGGCAGCGTGGAGATCCGCCATTCGCCGTCGACCTTGCTCAGCCCGAACTCCGCGGTGGTCGTCGCGCCCTCGGGTCGCTCGGTCAGGTGTGCTTCGGCGTCGAGGGAAGCGGCGCTCTCGGCGGTCGCGGTGATCGTGTTGCGGCCGCTGATCATCAGGTCGCGGGTGCCGGAGGTGACCGCGACGGTGCGCGGCGCCCATGCCCGGCTGGCGGTCTTGGTCAGGTATTCGCGGGCGCGCTCGTAGTTCTGGTTGGTGCCTGCGGTGGCGTCCAGGAACCCGCCGACGATGTCCTTCTGGCTCGCGCCGGGCGACGGTCCGGGGTATTCGATGTTGCCGATCGTCGGCGCCGCGTGGTTGTCGATCGCCTGGCCGGCGTGAACACTGCTGCTGGTGGGCAGCCCGCTGCAGCCGGCCATCGCGAGTGCGACCAGCACCACCAGGGCGGCCAGCACCGGCCGATGGCGCGCGCCGGGCCCAGGCGCCGACCGCATCCCGGATCTCACGTGAACCTCCGCGAACCGTCCCCCGGCCGCGGCGCACCGGCCACCCGCGTGCCGATGGTCAGGCTGTTGCCGCTGGGCATGGCCAGGCCGATGCTGGAGTCGTCGGGTGCGAGGGTGACCGGCGACCGGCCGATCGGCTGCCCGGCGTGCACGGGCAGCGTCAGCCGGAAGCACGAGCCGTTGCCGACCTCGCCCCATGCCTGCAGCCAGCCGTCGTGCAACCGGGCGTCCTCCAGCGCGATCGACAGGCCCAGGCCGGTGCCGCCGGTGGTGCGCGCCCGCGCCGGGTCGGCCCGCCAGAAACGGTTGAAGACCTGCTCGGCGTCGCCGGGCCGCAGCCCGACGCCGTAATCACGGACCGCCACCGCGACCGCGGTGGGATTGGCGCCGACGGTGATGTCGACGGGCTTGTGTTCGGCGTGCTCGATGGCGTTGGTGACCAGGTTGCGCACGACGCGCTCGATGCGCCGGGCGTCCATCGGCGCCACCGCCGCACGCCGGGAGTGCACGCGCAGCTTGACCCCTTGCGCCTCCGCGAGCGGCTCACAGGCGTCGACCACCCGGCCGACGATGTCCCGCAGGTCGATCTGCTCGGTGCCGGCGGCGGTCGCGCCGGCGTCGAACCGGCTGATCTCCAGCAGGTCGGTCAGCAACGACTCGAAACGGTCGAGCTCGCGGCTGAGCAACTCGGCGGACCGGGCGACCGGCGCCGCGAAGTCGGCCCGGCTGGCGTGGATCATGTCGACCGCCATCCGGATGGTGGTCAACGGGGTGCGGAGTTCGTGGGAGACGTCGGAGGTGAAGCGTTGCTGCAGCTTGGACAGGTCCTCCAGCTGGCGGATCTGTCGTTGCAGGCTGTCCGCCATCGCGTTGAACGACGTCGCCAACCGGGCCAGGTCGTCCTCGCCGCTGACCTGCATGCGCTCGTTGAGCGCGCCGGCGGTCAACCGCTCCGAGACGTGCGCCGCGTCCCGCACCGGGGTGACGACCATCCGGGTGACCAGGTAGGCGATCCCGGCCAGCAGCAGGATCAGCGCCAGCCCGCCGAGCAGGAACGACGTGCGCACGATGCCGAGCATCTGCGACTCGGCGGTCATCGGCGCGATCAGGAAGTAGTCGTAGTTGCCGGCGTTGGGTATGGCGATCCGCGCGCCCACCACGACCGCCGGCACCTTGCGACCGTCGACCCGCATCGAGCCGATCTGCAGCTGGGCGTGTGCCGGGTCCTTCTGCACGGCGGCACGCAGCGCGTCCGGGATGAGCTTCTCGTCGCCCTGCTGGGTGGAGATGGTGCCCAGCGGCTGGAAGGTGTTGCCGGGCGCCCGCACGATCACCACGCGGACGTTCTGGTCCCCCACCTTGGTGCCGGCGCTGGAGGCCAGCTGCTGCGCGATCGCACGCAGTGAGGAGATGTCGGTGCGCGGTGCGTTGTTGAACTGGCTCTGCGCGTCGCTGCGCTGGTTGAGCGCCTCGTGCTCGGCGATGTTGGTGGCCCGCGACGCCAGCCCGCTGGCGATCCGCTGATACATGTAGGTGCCCAGCCCGAGGGCGACGAACGTGCCCAGGAACACCGTGATGGTGACGACCCGGAAGTGCAGCGAGCGCCGCCAGAGGCGAGCGATCGCAGCGCCGCCCCGGACGGCGAGGCGTTCGGTGCGGCGCCAGATCTGCTCGATCGAACCGTGCAACGAGTGCTCCGTCAGGCCGGTCCGGCTTTGTACCCGACGCCGCGCACGGTGAGCACGATCTCGGGGTTCTCCGGGTCCTTCTCAACCTTGGAGCGCAGGCGCTGCACGTGCACGTTGACCAGGCGGGTGTCACCGGCGTGCCGGTAACCCCACACCTGCTCCAGCAGCGTCTCGCGGGAGAAGACCTGCCACGGCTTACGGGCCAGCGCGACCAGCAGGTCGAACTCCAGCGGCGTCAACAGGATCGGTTCACCGGCCCGCTGCACCGCGTGGCCGGACACGTCGATGGACAGATCACCCAGGGTCAGTGCGTCCGACTCCACGTCGTCACCGCGGCGCAGCCGGGCACGCACCCGGGCGACCAGCTCCTGCGGCTTGAACGGTTTGGTGATGTAGTCGTCCGCTCCGGACTCCAGGCCCAGCACCACGTCGACGGTGTCGGTGCGGGCGGTCAGCATGACGATGGGGACGGTCGACTCGGCACGGATCTGGCGGCACACCTCCACACCGTCGATGCCGGGCAGCATCACGTCCAGCAGGACCATGTCCGGCTTGGCGTCGCGGAACGCCTCCAGCGCGTGGTCCCCGGTGGCGCAGAAGGTCACCTCCAGGCCTTCGCCCTGCAGGATGATGCCGAGCATCTCGGCCAGCGATGGGTCGTCGTCGACGACCAGAACGCGTCCGTTGGTCACGTGTATGGGTCCTTTCACGAGCAGAGCCGCACCCCCGGTGTCGGCGGCATGACGTCCAGCGTATGTCGTCAGCGGACCACCGGCCCGCACCGCCGCGGCCACAGTACGGTGGGATGTATGAGTACGTCGGTCGATCTCGCAGCTCTCGCCGAAACCATTGGCGGTTACGGCACCGCCTATGTATTGACCACCACCGACGCCCGCGTGCGGGCTGTTGCGGTCGACCCGGTCCTGGTGGACGGCGTCTTCCGACTGACCTGGAGCAAGCGGACCGCTGCCAACATCGCGGCCAACCCGGTGGTGACGCTGCTCTTCCCACCGCTGGAGCCGCACGGCTACTCCCTGATCGTGGATGGCTCCGCCGAGGACACCGGTGACGCCCTGCACGTGTCGCCGACCGCCGCGGTGCTGCACCGCCCCATGGCTCACGCGGACGGCGGCGCGGCGGACGAGGACTGCGCCGACGACTGCCGGCGCATCTGAGCGTCGCGAGCCGGGCGACAGGCAAGACCCGGCGACCGCACGACAAGCCGAGCCGGGCGACAGGCAAGGATCAGCCAACCGAACGAGAAGTCGAGCCGGGCGACAGGCAAGGATCAGCCAACCGCACGACAAGCGGACGCCCGACGGAGCGACGTAGACGAGTAATGGGCCAGGTCCCGCGAGCTCGCTCGCGGACCTGGCCCATTACTCGTCGGAGGAGCGGAGTCCAAAGACTCAGTAGCGGTACATCTCCGGCTTGTAGGGGCCGGCGACGTCGACACCGATGTATTCGGCCTGCTCCTTGGTGAGTTCGGTGAGCTGGGCGCCGAGCGCCGGCAGGTGCAGGCGGGCGACCTTCTCGTCGAGGTGCTTGGGCAGCACGTAGACCTGCTTGTCGTATTCGCCGGGCTTGGTGAACAGCTCGATCTGCGCGATGGTCTGGTTGGCGAACGAGTTGGACATGACGAAGCTCGGGTGGCCGGTGGCGTTGCCGAGGTTCATCAGCCGGCCCTCGGACAGCACGATGATGGAGTTGCCGCCCGGGAAGGTCCACTCGTGGACCTGGGGCTTGATCTCGGTCTTGGTGACACCGTCGACCTTGGCCAGCCCGGCCATGTCGATCTCGTTGTCGAAGTGTCCGATGTTGGAGACGATCGCCTTGTTCTTCATCTGCTGCATGTGCGCGGCGGTGATGATGTTGAAGTTGCCGGTGGTGGTGACGAAGATGTCCGCCTCGCCGACCACGTCGTCCAGGCGGGCGACCTGGAAGCCCTCCATGGCGGCCTGCAGGGCACAGATGGGGTCGATCTCGGTGACGATCACCCGGGCGCCCTGGCCGGCGAGTGCGGCGGCGCAGCCCTTGCCGACGTCGCCGTACCCGCAGACGACGGCGACCTTGCCGCCCACCAGGACGTCGGTGGCGCGGTTGAGCCCGTCGAGCACGGAGTGGCGGCAGCCGTATTTGTTGTCGAACTTGCTCTTGGTGACCGAGTCGTTGACGTTGATCGCCGGGAAGAGCAGTTCGCCGGCCTTGGCGAGTTCGTAGAGGCGGTGGACGCCGGTGGTGGTCTCCTCGGTGACGCCCTTGACCTGGGCGGCGACCTTGGTCCACTTCTGCGGGTCCTGCTCGAGGGTGCGGCGCACCAGTGCCTTGAAGACCTGGAACTCCTCGGCGTCGGCGTCGGTGGTGGGCGGGACCTGACCGGCGCCTTCCCACTCCTTGCCCTTGTGGACGAGCATGGTGGCGTCGCCGCCGTCGTCGAGGATCATGTTGGGGCCGTCGCCCTCGGGCCAGGTCAGCGCCAGGTCGGTGCAGTCCCAGTACTCCTCGAGCGTCTCGCCCTTCCAGGCGAAGACCGGGACGCCCTGGGGGTCGTCCGCGGTGCCGTGGGGACCGACGACGACAGCGGCCGCGGCCTCGTCCTGGGTGGAGTAGATGTTGCACGAGGCCCAGCGCACCTGCGCGCCGAGCGCGGTGAGGGTCTCGATGAGGACCGCCGTCTGCACGGTCATGTGCAGCGAGCCGGTGATCTTGGCGCCCTTGAGCGGCTGGCTGGCGGCATACTCCTCGCGGATCGCCATCAGGCCGGGCATCTCGTGCTCGGCCAGGCGGAGTTGGTGACGTCCTGCCTCGTGCAGGCTCAGATCCTTGACCTTGAAGTCGAACGACATGGGTGTCCGTTCCCCTTAATGGTTGCTGTCAACTGTCCGAGCCGGCGCGCCCCTCTGGGCTGCTGTTGGCACAAGGGTCATCACCCACGCCGGTGCCGGCAGTCTACTCGCCGGCCGCCGGTGCGCCCACGTCGTGCAGGTGGTGGACGAGGTCGTGCAGGCAGTAGCGGCCGAGGGTGAGCACGGTGAAGGTGGAGCCGCCCGCGCGGCGGCCGGTCCGTCGCCAGGCGTCGTCGGGCACCGTGTCGAACCGGGTGGCGAGGGTGTCGGCGGCGGGGCCGATCTCCGCAGCCACGGTCGACGGCGACTGTTCGGCATACGCGCCCTCGACCGCGGCGGCGTCCTGGTCCCAGTTGTCGAACTGCGGGTCGTCGCGGTCCAGCATCAGCCGCAGCCGCCGATCGAACACCCGGCAGACGTCGCGCACGTGGGCGCCGTATTCCAGGTCGGACCAGACACCGGCTCGGTTGCGTCGGGCCGCGCCGGGTCGCCGCAGCACCTCGGGCCACGGCTCGACCGCTTGCAGGATCCGCGCACCGAGTGCTGCACCGGGTATGGCGCCCGCCTCGAATCCACATTCAGGACAAGGGCGTTCGAGTACCCACGTCCAGTCCTTGCTGTCGGGGACGATCTCGTCAGTTGCCATGGGCGCTCCTTCGGGCGGTGGCAGGGATGATCGGGGCCAGGGCAAGATCGAGGCCGCGCTCGAAGACGGCGCCGGCGCCGTGCACGTCGAGGCCGGCGGCGCGGCGGTCCTGTTCGTCGCTGACCGAGCCGAGGACGTGGTGGGCGATCAGGTCGGTGGCGGCGGCGGTGTCGGCGGGGGTGTCGGTGAGCCGGCCGACCAGTCTCCGGAGGCGGACGAAGGCGGGCACGGAGTCCGGGTCGAGGGCGTAGCCGAGGGCGACGACCGCGGAGCCGTCCGGGACGGGTAGGACCGCTTCTCGGATCCCCCGGGCCAGGTGCCGGATGCCGGCGACCGGCTCGGCACCGGTTGCCGTGGTGACGTCGGCGAGCATGCGTTCGGCGACGCGGATCAGCAGGGTCTGCTTGTTGTCGACGTGCCAGTAGAGGGCGCCGGGCTGCACCTGGAGTTCCCGGGCGAGCCGGCGCATCGTCAGGTCGGCCAGGCCGTGTGCGCGCAGCAGTCCGACCGCGGCATCGATGACCTCGTCATGGGTCAACGGCATGGACTCGCACCTCCGGGTCGCGCGCGTGGCGGTCGTCGCGGCATACTTGAACGGTGTTCAAGGATATGTCGTTCATCGACCATCGTGTCACCGAAATCCTCGCAGGTGAGCAGGCGACGCCGCAGGACGCTCTCGCGGTGCTGGCGACTCCGGACTCGGAGGTGCTGCAGTTGACCGCTTCGATCGCGCGGCTGCGGCGCGCGCACTTCGGCAACACGGTCAAGGTCAACTACCTGGTCAACCTCAAGTCCGGATTGTGTCCGGAGGACTGCCACTACTGCTCGCAGGCGCTCGGGTCGGACGCCGACATCCTGAAGTACAAGTGGCTGCAGACGGACGAGGCGATCGCCCAGGCCACCGCGGGCGTGCGCGGCGGCGCGACGCGGGTGTGCATGGTCAGCAGCGGGCGCGGGCCGACCAACCGTGACGTCGACCGGGTGTCGGCGATGGTGACCGCGCTGAAGGACGAGCATCCCGATGTCGAGGTCTGCGCCTGCCTGGGTCTGCTCAAGGACGGCCAGGCCGAGAAGTTGCGCTCGGCCGGTGTCGATGCCTACAACCACAACATCAACACCGCTGAGTCACACCACGATTCGATCGTCACGACCCACACGTACGCCGACCGCGTGGACACCGTCGAGCGTGCCAAGTCGGCCGGGCTGTCCCCGTGTTCCGGGCTCATCGCGGGACTCGGCGAGAGCGACGAGCAACTGGTCGAGGCGTTGTTCGCACTCCGTGAGATCGGCTCCGATTCGATCCCGGTGAACTTCCTGATGCCCTTCGACGGGACGCCGTTCGAGGACACCTGGGAACTCACGCCGCTGCGCTGCCTGAAGATCCTGGCCATGGCGCGCATGGTCTGCCCCGACAAGGAGATCCGCATCGCAGGCGGCCGCGAGATGCATCTGCGGTCACTGCAGGCGCAGGCGCTGCACCTTGCCAACTCGATCTTCCTCGGGGACTACCTGACGTCGGAGGGCCAGGCTGCACAGGACGACCTGGCGCTGATCCGGGACAACGGCTTCGTGGTGCTCGGGGCCGACGAGACGCCGGAGGGCCGGTCGTCGCAGGACCCCGCGATCCGTCGACGCGGCGCGGGAACCGAGCTCCAGCCGAATGCCTGAGGCGACGCTGCTGACGGCTCAGTCCGGTCTGGACGGACGCGACCGCGGACTGGTGTGGCATCCCTACGCGCCGTTGAACGGCCCTGCGCCGTATGCCGTTTCGGCTGCATCGGGCGTCCGCCTCTCGCTCACCAGCCCCGACGGGTCCGCTGCCGAGGTCCTCGATGCGATGGCCTCCTGGTGGTGCGCCGTGCACGGCTACCGGAACCCGGCGCTGGATGCCGCCGCGCACCGACAGATCGACGACTTCAGTCACGTGATGTTCGGCGGCCTGACGCACGAGCCGGCGGTCGCACTCGCCGAACGGCTGGTCGCGATGGCACCGGGCCCGATGGCGCACGTCTTCTTCGCCGACTCCGGCTCGGTGTCCGTGGAGGTCGCGCTGAAGCTCGCTCTGCAGTACCAAGCCGCCACCGGTTCGCCTGCGCGGCAACGCTTTCTGACGATACGCGGTGGCTATCACGGGGACACCTTCGCGGCGATGAGCGTGTGCGATCCGGTCGACGGCATGCACGCGGCGTTCCCCGGGGTGCTCGCCCCGCATGTCTTCGCGCCCCGGCCACCGATCGCCACCTTGGCGGTGGACGAGGCGGGCGAACGGTGGATCGTGGACGAAGACGACCAGGCCCGTTGGGAGACGGAGTTCCGGGCGCTGGCCGACCGGCACGCCGCCGAACTCGCCGCTGTCGTCGTCGAGCCGGTGCTCCAGGGGGCCGGCGGCATGCGTCCCTATTCACCCCGGTGTCTGCGGGTGATGCGCGAGGTCGCCGACGAGCACGGGCTGCTCTTGATCGCTGACGAGATCGCGACGGGATTCGGCCGCACCGGAAGGCTTTTCGGCTGCGAATGGGCCGAGGTGGCGCCGGACGTGATGTGTGTGGGCAAGGCGCTCACCGGCGGCTACCTGACCCTCGCTGCAGTCCTGATGACCGCCCGAGTGGGTGCGGCGATCACCGGATCCCGTTTCGGTGCGCTGTTGCACGGTCCTACGTTCATGGCCAATCCGCTGGCCTGCGCGGTGGCCTCGGCATCGCTGGATCTGCTGGCGCAGTCTTGGCGCACGGACGTCGCTCGTGTCGGTGCGGGACTGCGACAGGGACTGGCCGCGGCCCGCGCACTCGACTCCGTCCAGGAGGTGCGGACGGTGGGCGCGGTGGGCGTCATACAACTGGATCGTGCGGTGGACGTGCCGGCCGTGACTGCTGCCGCCGTGCGGAATGGTGTGTGGGTCAGGCCGTTCCGGGATCTGGTCTACGCGATGCCGCCATACATCTGCACGCAGGACGAGGTGGCGACGATCTGTGCCGGAATGGTCGCGGCGGTCCGGGAGGCGCACGGATGACCTCCACCCCACGAAGTTCTTCCCCGCTCCGCTCCTCCGATACTTCGCAGGGACCCCGGACACGCTGGGATCATTGGCTTTCCGAGCGTGCGACGCTGCGACAGGAGCGAGGCGTGCAGCGCACTGACCCGGTGGTGCGCGACGACTCGATGATCGATCTGGCGTCCAACGACTACCTCGGCCTCGCCCGGCACCCGCGCGTCATCGCTGCGGCCGTAACTGCGACGGAGCGGTACGGCGCGGGCGCCGGCGCGTCCCGTCTGGTGACCGGGACGTTGCCGGTGCACCGGGCTCTCGAGGACGCGCTGACGGATCTCACCGGATGGTCTGCCGCACTGGCGTTCTCGACCGGTTACGCGGCCAATCTGGGCGTCGTCACGGCTTTGACCGGCCGGGGCGCGCACATCCTGCTCGATGCGCATGCCCATGCGTCGCTGCACGATGCGGCACGGATGTCGCGTTCGCCGTACGACCTCTTCGGGCACAACGATGTCGCCGACCTCGACGATCGGCTGCGGGCGCTCGGCGGCGCGCGCGTCCTCGTCGCGGTGGAGTCGATCTACTCGGTGCTCGGCGACGCCGCGCCGCTCGCCGAGTTGTATGCCGTCTGCCGCGCGCACGGGGCGCTTCTCCTGGTGGACGAGGCGCACGGGATCGGTGTCGCCGGCGAAGGTCGCGGCGCGGTGCACGCACTGGGACTGGCCGGCGCGGCGGGCCTGGTGGTGACGGCGACGCTGTCGAAATCGCTTGGCGCGCAAGGAGGAGCGGTGCTCTCGGGATGGGCCATGCGCGATCATTTGGTCAACTCCGCTCGATCCTTCATCTTCGACACGGGCCTGGCGCCCGCTGCTGCGGGCGCTGCCACCGAAACAGCACGGATCGTCGCGGCGAAACCGGGGCTTGCGGCGGCGGTACAGCAGCGTGCGGCGCTGATCGCCGAGCGGTGCGGCATCGCTCCGGCGGCGGGGGCGGTCCAGTCGGTGCCGATGCCGGGTCCGGTCGAGGCCGTCGCAGCCCGCGAGGAGTTGCGGGTTGCCGGGGTGCTGGTGGGTTGTTTCCGGCCGCCGAGCGTGCCGGACGGGGTCTCGCGCCTGCGGATCACCGCGCGTGCCGATCTCGCCCTCGACCTGGTCGAGTCGGCTGCGTCTCGCGTGCGCGTGGCCGCCGCTCGTGGTGCGGAGGTGCTGCCGGGATGAGCGTGCTGATGATCACCGGCACCGACACGGATGCCGGGAAGACCATCGCCACCGCAGCGATCGCCGCGTCGCTGCGAGCGAGAGGTCGGCGAGTCACCATGTACAAACCGACTCAGACGGGCGTGCGAGCGGACGAACCGGGTGACGTCACTGAAATCGAGCGGTTGACCGGGGTCACCGGGGAGGACGGTGTGCGGCTGCTCGCGGCGATGGCACCCCGGCCCGCGGCATCGCTCGAGTCGGCCGCCCTTCCGCTGCTCGACGAGCATGTGACGCGGATCCGGGAGCTGGAGGGATCGGCCGATGTGGTCCTGGTCGAGGGTGCCGGCGGATTGCTGGTGGAGTTGACCGAGGCCGGTGACACGATCGCAGACCTCGCGCGTGCGCTGGATGCACCCGTTGTCGTTGTCGTGCGCTCCGCGCTCGGCACGCTCAATCACACCGCGCTCACGCTGGAAGCGTTGCATCGTCGTGATGTGCGGGTCCTCGGCCTCCTCATCGGGTCCTGGCCGGCCGAGCCCTCGTTCGTCGAGGTCAGCAACCGGGAAGTCTTCGACGCCGGTTCCGTGCCGTTGCTGGGCGCCATACCTGCTGGTGCCGGGCAACGGTCGCGCCAGGACTTCGTCGCGCACGCACCGAGCTGGCTGCCCGCCTTGGTGATGTAGTCCTGCAGCGCGAGACGAACGTCTATCGCCTGCAGTTGTGAGCGCAGCTCACTGGGTTTCCTCCGCGTCCGGTTCATCGGTTTCGCGACTACTGAGGTCGTGGTGCCAGGTGATGTCGATGAGGGTGCGTTCGACGTGGGACCTGGTGGGTGGCGGTAGGCCGGGTGGTGCTGGTGGTCGGCTGGTGGCGGTGAGGCCGCCGATGGTGGTGATGGTTGCGGCTGCGGTGCCGGTGACATGGTGGTCGGGGTGTTCTTTGTCGTAGTTGCAGCGTTCGCACAGTCCTTGGCCGTTGCGTTCGGAAGTGTCGCCGCCGTCGGTGTGGCGTTGGATGTGGTCGATGTGTCGGATGGGTGCGGTGCACCAGGGGGTGCGGCAGGTGTGGTCGCGGAAGATGATCA
>NZ_JBQCGS010000090.1:0-7125 GCF_051955415.1 Flexivirga sp. | reverse complement strand
TGATCATCTTCCGCGACCACACCTGCCGCACCCCCTGGTGCACCGCACCCATCCGACACATCGACCACATCCAACGCCACACCGACGGCGGCGACACTTCCGAACGCAACGGCCAAGGACTGTGCGAACGCTGCAACTACGTCAAGGAACACCCCGACTACCACGTCACCGGCACCGCAGCCGCAACCATCACCACCATCGGCGGCCTCACCGCCGCCACCAGCCGACCACCAGCACCACCCGGCCTACCACCGCCCACCCGCTCCCACCCCGAACGCGTCTTGATCGACATCATGTGGAACGGCAGCCTGCAACAACACGACGACCCTCCCCAAGCGAGATCCGCACGCCACATAGGCGGATGATCGACCGTATGACACATGAACCAGTGCAGGCCGGCCAGATCGACCTCGTCGACGGCTCTGGCGTCAGTCGCGTCGTCAATGCGCGCGGGCTGGTCCGCGAAATCGCTCCCGATCACACAGCGCTGTGAGCATCAAGACCGCCACCATCAACGCTCGTCGGCCGCCGCAACTCATTCCAGCTGGCTGACGTCCTGCGCCTGCGCCAAGGTGGCGGGCCGCAGGACGTCGTGTGCGCCGAGGACCTCCATGCCCAGAAGATGCCCGTTCACGTCGAAATCCAGGGTGATCGAGTTGGGATGGAAGGGCAGGTCCACAACGTGCGTTCTCACTGCCTCGCCCCTGCCGATCGGGTCGACGAGATAGACGTATGCCGCGTCGGCCTCCCGGTCATGGCTTATCCGCATGCTCCGATACTCCTCGAGAACCCTGGTAAACGCGACAGACGAGCCAACCCATACGCTGACGCCGTGACCGACCAGCCGCACTTCGACTTCCAGCCGGACGAGCGCGGCGGCGTCACCGTGCTGCGCGACGGGCACCCGCAGTCCCACGTGGACCTGCACGACCCCGAGCTGCTCGTCTTCGAATACATCGCCCAACTGGCGATCGGCATCGACCTGCTGCCGGCCGGCCCGGCCGGCATCACGCACATCGGGGGCGCCGGGCTCACTCTGGCCCGCTACGTGCAGCACACCCGTCCGGGGTCACCGCAGATCGTCCTCGAGCCGGACGCTTCGCTGACCGAGTGTGTCCGCCGGGAACTCCCACTCCCCCGCAACCACCGCATCCGGGTGCGGCCGCAGGACGGCGCTTCCGGCGTCCGCGCCCTGCGTGACGCGTCCGCGGACGCCATCGTCGTCGACGCGTATGACGAGGGCCGGGTCCCCGCGGACCTGTTGACCCCCACCACGATCGCGCACTACCGACGAGTCATGAAGCCCGGCGGCCTGCTGTTGCTGAACCTCGCCGATGAGCCCAGCCGCGACTACCTCGCCCGTGTGTTGGCAACGCTGGCGGATGCTTTCGATCATGCCGCTGTGCTCGCCATGGCCGATGTCATGAAAGGCCGGCGCTTCGGCAACTACGTCGTGATCGCCTCCACGAGTCCGCTGGACATCGACGAGATCCGTCGTCGCGCAACCCGATTGGCAGCCACCACGACCGTCCGCGCAGCCGGAGCACTGCGCGGCACGGCGAAGCCGTTCACCGACGACGACGTCGCTGCCTCGCCGCCGCCGCCCGACCCCGGCGCGTGGCGCGCGCGCTGACCGAGCCGCCCGGCGGACATCACCGCCGCCACACGTACTCGTGCTCCGGGCGCCCGGTCCCGCCGTACCGCAGCCGCATCAGGGCCACCCCGTCGTCGACGAGTCCGGCGAGGTAGCGCTGCGCGGTGGCCCGGGCGATGCCCAACTCGGTGCCGAGGTCCGCCGCGGACACCGGGTCCTGCGCGGCCTGCAGGGCATCCCGGACCAGCGATGCCGTCACGGGCGACTGCCCCTTCGGCGCCTGCGGCCGGTCACCCTCGTGCAACGCACGCATCGCGGTGTCGATCTGGTCCTGGTCGAGCAAGCCGTCACGCACCCGGCCGCGATAGCGCTGCCACGCCTTCAACCTGCGGACCAACTGGTCGACACCGAACGGCTTCAGCAAGTAGTTCACCGCACCGGCCGACAGTGCGGCCCGCACCGACTCGGCCGAACCGTCGGCGGTGATCATCATGACGTCACACGCTGCGCCGGTGAGCTGCGCACACACCTCCAGCCCAGACCGGTCCGGCAGGTAGTTGTCCAGCAGCACCAGATCCGGGCGCAGTTCGTCCACGGCACGTAGGGCATCCGCTGCAGTGTGCGCCACCGCCACCACCTCGAACCCCTCCACCGACGAGGCGTATGACGCGTGGACCGACGCCACCCGGAAATCGTCGTCCACCACAAGAACCTTCGTCATCGCCCTTCCTCACCATCGCCCATGCAGTGCTCAATCGCTGCTGCTTCCAACACGTTCGGCAGCTCCGCGACGAACACGGTCTCCGCGCCCTCGGCACCGAGCGCACTCAACCGCAACTGGCCGCCGAGCCCTTCCGCGGTCGTCCTCGCGATGGCCAGGCCCATGCCGCGCCCCTCACCGCGCGAACTCACACCACCGACGAAGATCGACTCGGCCCGCTCGGCCGGGATCCCGTCACCGGTGTTGGCGACCGACATCACCAGCTTCGTGCCCTCGGACAACAGGTCCACCTCGACCCGAGCCGGACGCGCCGACGAACTGCGAGCGGCCTCGATCGCGTTGTCGACCAGGTTGCCCAGGACGGTGATCACCTCCACCGGCGCGACCAGCTTCTGCGGCACCCAGCTCTGCCCGGACAAGACCAGCGCCACCCCGGACTCGGCGGCCGCCGATTGCTTCCCGGCGAAGAAGGCCCGGATCGTGTTGGACCGCACCGCCGGGTTCTCGCTCACGTCCTCACTGTGCGCGAATTTGACGCTGTCGCTGAGGTATTCGATCGCATCCTGCACGTTCGACGTGTGCAGCAGCCCCATCACGGTGTGCATCCGATTGGCGAACTCGTGCCGCTGCGCGCGCAGCGCGCTCGTCATACTCCGCACACCGGCTAGCTCGCTGGTCAGCTGTTCGAGCTCGGTCCGGTCCTGGACGGTCAGCACACCGCCGAGGTCCGTCCCGTCGTCCAGCGCCACCGGCCGATGCTTGGCCACCAGCACCCGCCGCCCGGACACTGCGGTGATGGCACGGCCGTCCTCCGCCGGATGCCGCATCAGACGTTGCAGGTCCGGAGCGAGCGCGAGATCGTCCAGGTCGGCGCCCAAGCGAACTTCCTTGCCCAGCAACCGGATCGCCTCGGCGTTGCACATGGTGACCCGGCGTTCGGTGTCAACCGCCAGCACACCCTCACTGATGCCGTGCAACACCGCCTCCCGCTCCCGCACCAGGTCCGCGACCTCCGACGGCTCCAGGCCCAGCGTCAGCCGCTTGAGCCGACGACCGAGCAGCGCGGTCAGCAGGACGGCGATCAGCACCGCCGCCAGCGCCCACGGCAACACGATGAACAGCACCCGCACCAACGCGTCGTGAATGTCCGTCGCCGCGAAACCGACACTGATCTCGCCGACGATCCGGCCGGACGAGTCGCGCAACGGCACCTTGCCACGGGCGGACAGGCCCAGCGTGCCGCGCTCGATCGAGACGTTCTCCCGGCCCGCCAGCGCCTCCTCCGGGTCGGTGCTCACCATCTTGCCGATCTCGTCCGGGTTCGGATGCGCCAGCCGCACGCCGCGGTCATTGGTGATCACCACGAACAGCGCGTGCGCGGACCGCTCCTGGGCGCCGGCGATCTGCTGCACACGCGACTGCTCGTCCGCGGCGACCAGATCTCCGAGCCCGCGGTCGGCGGCGATGGTGCGGGCCACCGACAGGGCGCGTTGCTCGTACTGGTGCTGCAGGGTGGACCGCAGGAAGAAGCCGGCGACGAGCAGGCTCACCACGCCCAGGGCCGCCACGACGGCGACCTGCAGCATCATCATCTGGCGGGTGAACGGCATCCGCCGGGGTCGGGTCATGGCCGACCACGATAGGGCGTTCAGCTGCAGCGACGCCCCGGATGCGAAATGTGCAGAACGCGCTCAGCGTGCGAAAACCGGGCAACGCTCGCAACGCAGACAGCACCCGTGACGGGCCCCTAGCGTCCTGCGCCGTGCCCTCCTCGATGTGAGTGGGGTCACAGTCCCCGCCATGAGAAAGGACGCGTATGTCGCACCTCGTCGAGCTGTCGCACGCGACCAAACGCTTCGTGAAGGCCGGTGGTGGCATCCACGTCGCCGCCGCCGACATCACCATGACCGTCGACCCCGGAGAGTTCGTGGCCGTCGTCGGTCCGACCGGCTGCGGCAAGTCCACCACCTTGTCCCTCGTCTCCGGGCTCGAGCCACCGTCCGACGGCGTCGTACGCGTGAACGGCGCTGCGGTGCAAGGGATCCCGGACGGCGTCGGTTACATGTTCCAGGCCGACGCGATGCTGCCCTGGCGCAACGTGCTGGCCAACGTCGCCGCCGGACCGATGTGGCGCGGCGTTCCCAAGGCCGAGGCACACGAGAAGGCCATGGACTGGATCACCCGGGTCGGCCTGGCCGGCTTCGAGAAGTCCTACATGCACCAGCTGTCCGGCGGCATGCGCAAGCGCGTCGCGCTCGCGCAGACGCTGGTCAACGAGCCGAAGATCCTGCTGATGGACGAGCCGTTCTCAGCGCTCGACGTACAGACCCGCGCGCTCATGCAGAACGAGCTGCTCGAGCTGTGGTCCGGCACCGGCACCGCCGTCATCTTCGTGACCCACGACCTCGAGGAGGCCATCGCGCTGGCCGACCGCGTCGTCGTGATGACGGCGAGTCCGGCCCGCATCAAGGACGACTTCCGCATCCAGCTGCCCCGGCCGCGCAACGTCGAGGAACTGCGGCTCACGCCGGAGTTCATCGACACCTACTCCAAGGTCTGGAAGTCGCTGTCCTCCGAGGTCGAGGCCGCCCGAGCACAAGGAGCATCCCGTGTCGCGTAACTCCACGATCGACGCACCCGGCACAGCCGAGGCCGGTGCCACCGATGGTCGTATGACGACCCCGCTGCAGCCCCAGGACCCACGCGCCCAGCTGCGCCGGCACAAGTCGATGGTCTACGCGCTGCGCGTGCTGGTCCTCGCCGGCGTGATCGCCTTCTGGGAGATCTCGGTCAGCCTGTGGTTCGACCCGTTCTTCTACTCCAAGCCGAGCCTCATCTGGAAGAAGCTGGTCACCTGGTTCACCGACGGCACCGCACAGGGTTCGATCTGGACGCAGATCTGGGTGACCTTCCAGGAGGCGGTCTACGGATTCCTCATCGGTGCGGTGCTCGCCATCGTGCTGGGCATCCTGCTGGGCCGGGCGCGACTGTGCTCTGAGGTCCTCTCACCGTTCATCCAGGCCGCCAACGCCGTGCCGCGCATCGTCCTCTCGGCGATCTTCATCCTGTGGTTCGGGCTCGGCATGGAGTCCAAGATCGCGACCGCAGCGGTCCTGGTCTTCTTCCCGGTCTTCTTCAACGCCTTCCAGGGCGCCCGGGAGGTCGACCGCAACCTGGTCAACAACGCCCGCATCCTCGGGGCCGGCCGACTGCAGGTGCTGCGCTCGATCGTCGTACCCAGCGCCACGTCCTGGATCCTCGCCTCGCTGCACACCGCCTTCGGCTTCGCCCTCATCGGCGCGATCGTCGGTGAGTTCGCCGGCTCGACCAAGGGCGTCGGACTGCTCATCTCCACGGGTCTGAGCGCCTTCGACGCAGCCGCCATCTACGCCGGCATGGTCATCAGCACCGTCATGGCGCTCATCGCCGAGCTCGTCCTCGGTTACCTCGAACGCCGCCTGCTCAAGTGGCGCCCGCCGTCGCAGACCGAGACCGTCGCGGTCTGACCAGCCCTGCCCACCGTTACTCACAGTCAGGAAAACTCATGCACAAGAAGTTCGCCGGAATCGCCGCAGTCGGTATGGCGGGGGCCCTCGCCCTCGGTGGCTGCGCCACCCAGAAGGACGAGCCCGCGGGCGGAGCCAGCGCCGGCGGCTCCCATGCCTCGGTCAAGATCATGGTCGGCGGCATGAGCAAGGTGATCTACCTGCCCGCCGCGCTCACCGACAAGCTGGGCTACTTCAAGGACCAGGGCCTCGACGTGTCGTTGATCGACACCCCGGCCGGTGTCACCGCCGAGACGGCGCTGATCGCCGACAAGGCGCAGGGTGTCGTCGGCTTCTACGACCACACCATCGACATGCAGGCCAAGGGCAAGTGCCTGGAGAGCGTCGTGCAGTTCGCGAACGTGCCGGGTGAGGTCGAGATGGTCTCCAGCAAGGACGCCGGCTCCATCACCTCCGCCAAGGACTTCAAGGGCAAGAAGCTCGGCGTGACCAGTCAGGGCAGCTCGACCGACTTCCTCACCCAGTACCTCACCGGCAAGGCCGGCATACCCAGCACCGGGTACACGACCGTCAAGGCCGGCGCGGACGCGACCTTCATCGCCTCGATGAAGTCCGGCGGCATCAACGCCGGTATGACGACGGACCCGACCGTCGCCCAGCTGACCAAGACCGGGGTCGGCAAGGTCCTGCTCGACATGCGCACCGAGGCGGGCACCCGGAAGGCGCTCGGCGGGCTCTACCCGGCCAGCTCGCTCTACATGTCCTGCGACTACGTCAAGCAGAACCCGCAGACCGTGCAGAAACTGGCCAACGCGTTCGTCAAAACCCTGAAGTGGATCCACACCCACAGCGCACAGCAGATCTCCGACAAGCTGCCGGCTGACTACAAAGGCAGCGACCCGAGCCTGTATGTGCAGGCGCTGAACGACTCCAAGCGGATGTTCACCGACGACGGGCTGATGGACGAATCGGGCGCGAAGAACGCGCTGAACGTGCTGGGCTCCTTCTCACCGGCGGTCAAGCCCAAGAAGGACCAGATCGACATCAGCAAGACCTACACGACCGAGTTCGCCCAGAAGGCCGACGCCTCCTGACCGAGAGGAGCACCTACTGACCGAGAGGATGACCGAATCACCACGATCCGGTCATCCTCTCGGTCGTTTTGTACTCCTCTCGGTCCGACGGGGCGGGTCGGGTGGTTTCCGGCGGTAACCCCCGTAACCTCATCGACCTGCACCCGACGCTGTTGCATGCCAAGCACCACCGCGCGACCGTGACCCAGGCCGACCTGGACTACGTCGGCT